>JBDIAU010000005.1:0-25374 GCA_039812565.1 Beutenbergiaceae bacterium | reverse complement strand
CCTCGACCGCGCCGGCCTGTCCGACCGGGTGGAGGTCGTCGTCGGGGCGGCGCTCGACACGCTGCCGACGCTGCCGAGCCGAGGCTACGGCCCGTTCGACCTGGTCTTCATCGACGCCGACAAGCCCTCGAACCCGCTGTACCTGCGCCACGCGATCGACCTCGCGCGGCCGGGCGCCGTCGTCGTCGTCGACAACGTCGTCCGGCACGGGACGGTGGCCGACGTCGACGACTCCCACCCGGACGTCGCCGGCACCCAGGAGATGCTCAACCTCGTCGCGTTCTCCGGCGCGCTCGACGCGACCGCCGTGCAGACCGTCGGGCTCAAGGGCTACGACGGTTTCCTCTTCGGGATCGTGCGCGGCTGAGCCCGTCGGCGAAGGCGACGACGTCGCGCGCGAGCCGCTCGGGCTGCTCCCAGAGCACCGCGTGCCCGGTGTCGGGGTACTCGACCCACCTGCTCCCGGAGATGGCCTCCGCCAGGCGGCGGCTCTCGTCCCGGCTGACGAGCGCGTCCCGCGCCCCGCTCACGACGAGCGTCGGCGCGCGGATCGGCCCGACGTCGGTCGGGGCCGCCGAGCGGCAGAGGCCGTCGAGACTGAGCCCCCAGACCGCCGCGGGGATCGTGAGGGCGTCCTCGACCAGCACGTCGAGGAATCCGTCGGGGAGCAGCTCCGCCCGGGTGAACCCGAGCGTGAACGACCTCACCCACGTCGGGTCGAGGGGATCGGTCAGCCGGTCGAGCTCGGCGGCGAACGCCGGTCGACGCCCCCGCAGCGACCGGGGCGCGCCCGCGAGGACCAGGCCCGCGACGCGCTCCGGGTGGGCGACGGCCACCTGCTGGGCCACGTACCCTCCGCTGGAGGCGCCGACGAGCACGGCCGCGCTGACCTCGAGAGCGTCGAGGAACGCCGTCGCGTCCTCAGCGAGGTCGGGGAGCGAGTACCCGACCCTCGGCTTGTCGGCGTCGCCGTGCCCGCGCTGGTCCGGTGCCACCGCGCGGACGCCGGGCGGGAGGTGGGACAGGAACGGCGCGAACGCGCGGCGCGACTCGCCCCAGGCGTGCAGCAGGACGAGCGGCACGTCGCCCTCGGCGCCCTGCTCGACGTAGGACGTCGTCAGCCCGGTCCTCAGCCTCGCGACCCGCTCGCGGCCGACCACGAGACCAGGCTACGACCTTCGCCACGAACGCCGGGCAGCCGGTGAGGCTGCGCTCAGCCGCCGCGGCGGGCGCGCAGCGCGGCGAGGGCCTCCTCGAGGAGAGCGGCGCCGTCCGCGTCGGAGCGCCGCTCCTTCACGTACGCCAGGTGGGTCTTGTACGGCTCGTTCCGCGGCGGCGCGGGCGGGTTCTCCCGGTCCTGCCCCGCCGGCAGGCCGCAGCGCGGGCAGTCCCACAGCTCCGGCACCACCATGCCCTGCTCCTGCGCGAAGGACGGCCGGGTCTCGTGGCCGTTGGCGCACCAGTACGACACCCAGAACCGTGGGGCGGCCTCGCCGCGCTCGGCCTCGCCCATCGGGCCTGCACCGACGCGCGAACCTCGGATTGCGCTCCCGCCAGCCATGTCCCCTCCTCAGCCGTCGAACTTCTGGATCAGGTCGAGCAGCACGATCACCGCGACCCACAGCAGTGCCGTGGCCACCGTGATGCGGTTGAGGTTGCGCTCCGCGACGCCCGAGCTGCCCATGGCGCTCGTGAACCCGCCGCCGAACATGTCGGACATGCCGCCACCCCGGCCCTTGTGCATGAGGATCGTCAGGATGAGCACGCCGCTGGTGAGCACCAGGATCACCTGGAGCGCGATGCGTAGGACGTCCACCGGCCGTCGGCCTCCTCACGTCGGATCCGGACACCCTCGCGCACGGCGTGCGCGGGGGGCCCGGTCAAGGATAGGCGATCGGGGCCGGGTGGCTGGTCAGCCACCCGGCCCCGACCCCAGAAGGTTCGGCCTCAGCCGGCCGCGCCGCGGACGATCGCCGCGAACTCCTCGGCCTCGAGGCTCGCGCCGCCCACCAGACCGCCGTCGACGTCGGGCTTCGCCACGATGTCGGCGCTGTTGGAGGACTTCACCGAGCCGCCGTAGAGGATCCGGACGGAGTCGGCCACCTCGGCGCCGTACAGCTCGCCGAGGCGGACGCGGATCGCCGCGCAGACCTCCTGCGCGTCGTCCGGCGTCGCGACCTCGCCCGTGCCGATCGCCCAGACGGGCTCGTAGGCGATGACCGTCTTGAGGGCGTCCTCGGCGGAGATGCCGTCGTAGGCGCCGTCGACCTGGGCGAGCGTGTACGGGACGTGCTCGCCGGCCTTGCGGATGTCGAGGCCCTCACCGACGCAGATGATCGGCGTGATGCCGTTCTTGATGGCGACCTTCGCCTTCTCGCACACCTGCGCGTCGGACTCGGCGTGGTACTGGCGACGCTCCGAGTGGCCGATGACCACGTAGGTGACGCCGAGCGCCACGAGCTGGCTCGCGGAGACCTCGCCCGTGTAGGCGCCCTTCTCGTGGGTCGAGATGTCCTGGGCCGCGTAGGCGATGCCGAGCTTGTCGGCGTCGACGAGGGTCTGGACGGAGCGGATGTTCGTGAACGACGGGCAGACGACGACCTCGACGGTCGCGTAGTCGTGCTTGGCGTCGTCGAGCGACCACGCGAGCTTCTGGACCAGCTGGATCGCCTGGTGGTGGTCCAGGTTCATCTTCCAGTTGCCCGCCATCAGGGGGGTACGTGCCATGGGTCAGCCCTCCAGGACCGCGATGCCGGGGAGGGTCTTGCCCTCGAGGAACTCCAGGCTGGCGCCGCCACCGGTGGAGATGTGGCTGAAGCCGGCCTCGTCCAGGCCGAGGCGGCGGACCGCCGCGGCCGAGTCGCCGCCGCCGACCACCGAGAACGCCTCGGAGTCGATCATGGCCTGCGCGACGGCCTTGGTGCCGTTGGCGAAGGCCGGGAACTCGAAGACGCCCATCGGGCCGTTCCACACGACGGTCTTGGCGTCGAGGATCTTCGAGGCGAACAGCTCGGCGGACTTCGGGCCGATGTCGAGGCCCATCGAGTCGGCCGGGATCGCGTCGGCGGCGACCACCTGGTGCGGGGAGTCCGCGGCGAACGTGTCGGCGGCGACGATGTCGACGGGGAGCACGATCTCGACGCCCTTGGCGGCGGCCGTCTCGAGGTAGCCCTTGACCGTGTCGACCTGGTCCGCCTCGAGGAGGGACTTGCCGACGCCGTAGCCCTGGGCGGCGAGGAAGGTGTAGACCATGCCGCCGCCGATGAGCAGGCGGTCCGCCTTGCCCAGGAGGTTGGCGATGACGCCGAGCTTGTCCGAGACCTTGGAGCCGCCGAGGACGACGGCGTACGGCCGGGCCGGGTTGTCGGTCGCCTTGCGGAGGGACTCGACCTCCTTGAGCACGAGCGAGCCGACGGCCGAGGGCAGGACCTTGGCGATGTCGTAGACGCTGGCCTGCTTGCGGTGCACGACGCCGAAGCCGTCGGAGACGTACACGTCGGCCAGGGCGCCGAGCTCGGCGGCGAACGCCTCACGCTCGGCGTCGACCTTCGAGGTCTCGGCCGCGTAGAAGCGGACGTTCTCGAGGACGGCGACGTCGCCGTCGGACAGCCCGGCGGCGACGGCCTTGGCCGACTCGCCCACGGTGTCCCCGGCCAGCGGCACATCGATGCCGAGGAGCTCGCCGAGGCGGGTGGCCGCCGGCGCGAGGGAGTACTTGGGGTCCGGCGCGCCCTTGGGGCGGCCGAGGTGCGCGACGACGAGCACGGCGGCGCCCGCGTCGCGGAGCTGCTGGATCGTGGGGAGCGACGCGCGGATGCGGCCGTCGTCCGTGATGGTCGTGCCGTCGAGGGGGACGTTGAAGTCCGCCCGGAGCAGCACCTTCTTGCCGTGCAGGTCGCCGAGGTCGGCAACGGTCTTCATAGGGATCTACCCGTTCTCTGGTCTGGACAGAACGACGTCCGCGGGCGCGGACTCTTCGCCTGCGCCCGCGGACGTCACGATCTGGTGCTCGGTCACCCGGTCAGGGCGTCCGATCGGGTGCTGTCAGAGCCGCTCGCCGACGTAGACGGTGAGGTCGGCGAGGCGGTTCGAGTAGCCCCACTCGTTGTCGTACCAGGAGACGACCTTGACGAGGTTGCCCGAGACCTTGGTGAGGCCGGCGTCGAAGATGCTCGAGGCGGGGTCGGTCTCGATGTCCTTGGAGACGATCGGGTCCTCGGTGTAGGTGAGGATGCCCTTGAGGCCCTCGGACTCCGAGGCGGCCTTCACCGCGGCGTTGACCTCGGCGGCCGTGACCTCGCGGCCGGCGACGAACGTGAGGTCCGTGGCCGAGCCCGTCGGCGTCGGCACGCGGAGCGCGTAGCCGTCGAGCTTGCCCTTGAGCTGCGGGAGCACGAGCGAGACCGCCTTCGCCGCACCGGTCGAGGTGGGGACGATGTTGAGGGCGGCGGCGCGGGCGCGACGCAGGTCCTTGTGCGGGGCGTCCTGCAGGTTCTGGTCCTGCGTGTACGCGTGGATCGTCGTCATCAGGCCGCGCTCGATGCCGAACGCCTCGTCGAGGACCTTCGCCAGCGGGGCGAGGCAGTTCGTGGTGCAGGAGGCGTTCGAGATGATGTGGTGGTTCGCCGGGTCGTAGTCGGTGTGGTTCACGCCGACGACGAACGTGCCGTCCTCGTTCGAGGCCGGGGCGGAGATGATGACCTTCTTGGCGCCGGCCTCGAGGTGGGCCTTCGCCTTCTCGGCGTTCGTGAAGATGCCCGTCGACTCGATCACGATGTCGGCGCCCAGCTCGCCCCAGGGGAGCTCGGCCGGGTTGCGGACCGCGAGGGCCTTGAAGGTCTGGCCACCGGCGGTGATGGAGTCCTCGGTGTAGCTGACCTCGCCGTCGAGGCGGCCGAGGATCGAGTCGTACTTGAGCAGGTGCGCGAGGGTCTTGTTGTCGGTGAGGTCGTTGACGCCGACGATCGTGATGTCAGCGCCCGACGCCAGGATCGCGCGGAAGAAGTTACGGCCGATCCGACCGAAGCCATTGATACCGACGCGGATGGTCACAGTGTCCTCCTGAGCGCGGCCACGGTGGCGGCGCTTGTCGTCCGATGATGGTTGTCCCCCGCCTCAGCACGGGGGCCTGACGCGCTATCTCTGCACGCCAGATACCAGCGAGGCTACACCGGGGCCGCCACCGGCGCTGGGCCAATGGGCCGGGCGGTCCGCCCCCTGGATCCGCTATGGCGTCAGACGTCGAGCATGTCGGGTGTGAGGCTCGTCTCGGTGTCCGGGACGCCCAGCTCGTGCGCCTTCTTGTCCGCCATGGCGAGGAGGCGGCGGATCCGCCCGGCCACCGCGTCCTTGGTCAGCGGCGGGTCGGACAGCTGGCCGAGCTCCTCGAGGCTGGCCTGCTTGTGCTCCAGCCGGAGGCGACCGGCCTGCACGAGGTGCTCGGGGATGTCGTCGCCGAGGATCTCGAACGCGCGCTCCACCCGAGCCCCCGCGGCCACCGCGGCCCGGGCCGAGCGGCGCAGGTTGGCGTCGTCGAAGTTCGCCAGCCGGTTGGCGGTGCCGCGGACCTCGCGGCGCATCCGGCGCTCCTCCCAGACGAGCACCGCGTCGTGCGCGCCCATCCGCGTCAGGAGCACCCCGATGGCGTCTCCGTCGCGGACCACCACCCGGTCGACGCCGCGAACCTCGCGCGCCTTGGCCTGGACGCCCATCCGGCGCGCGGCGCCGACGAGGGCGAGGGCGGCCTCAGGGCCCGGGCAGGTCACCTCGAGGGCGCTGGAGCGGCCCGGCTCGGTGAGGGAGCCGTGCGCGATGAACGCCCCCCGCCACGCGGCGACGGCGTCGCAGACGCCCGAGGAGACCACGTGCGGGGGAAGACCGCGCACCGGCCGCCCGCGGCTGTCGAGGAGCCCCGTCTGCCGCGCGAGGGCCTCGCCGTCGCGAACGACGCGCACGACGTAGCGGTTCCCCCGTCGCAGAGCGCCGCCGGAGACGACGACGAGGTCGCTCGAGTGGCCGTAGACCTCGCTGATGGTCTGGCGGACCCGACGCGCGGCGATGCCGGTGTCGAGCTCGGCCTCGACGACGATCCGTCCCGAGATGATGTGCAGACCGCCGGCGAACCGCAGGGTCGCGGAGACCTCCGCCTTGCGGCAGCAGACCTTGTCCACCCGGAGCCTGGCGAGCTCGTCCTTGACGGCACGCGTGAGCGACATGGCGGTCATCCTGCCACCGTCCCGACGTCACCGAAAAAGCTCTCGAACGCATCGCGGTACGCGGCGGCCAGGCGCAGGGGGTCGTGACGGGTCGCATCCGACCCCGCGCGCACCTGTCGCAGCAGGACGCGGGCCCCGAGCCGGGCCGCCGCCCGGCTCAGCCGGTCGACGTCCTCGACCGCCACCGGGTCCGCGACGACGACGTCGAGGCGCAGGTCCGGGGCGTGCTCGGCGAGCACCTCCACGTGGTGCTCGGCCGTGTAGCCCGTCGTCTCGCCCGGCTGGGGGCACAGGTTCAGGGTGAGGGCGCGGCGCGCCGTCGTCCGCAGGAGCGCGTCCCGAAGATCGGGGACGAGCAGGTGCGGGATGACGGACGTGTACCACGAGCCCGGTCCCAGGACCACCCAGTCGGCCTCGAGGATCGCCTCGACGGCCTCCGGCCGCGCAGGCGGGTCCGGCGGCAGGAGGCGGATGTGCTCCACGTGCCCGCCCGTCACGGCGACGTTCCGCTGGCCCCGGATCACCTGGGAGGCGGCGTCGGCCCCGGCGGGGACCACCTCGGCCTCGATGTCGAGGGGCACCGCCGCCATCGGCAGCACCCGCCCGCGGGCGCCGAGCAGGCGGCCGACCCAGTCGAGGCCGTCCACCGGGTCGCCCAGCAGCTCCCACAGCGCGATGATGAGGATGTTCCCGACGGCGTGCCGGTCGAGCGGGCCGTCGCTGTGCAGCCGCATCTGGAGCACGTCCCGCCACGTGTGCCCCCACTCGCTGTCGTCGCACAGCGCGGAGAGCGCCATCCGCAGGTCGCCCGGCGGCAGGCCGCCGAACTCCGCGCGCAGCCGGCCGGAGGAGCCGCCGTCGTCCGCCACGGTGACGACGGCCGTGAGCCGGCCCGCGAGGTGCTTCAGCGCCGAGAGGGACGCCGCCAGCCCGTGACCGCCGCCGAGCGCGACGACGGCCGGCCCGCTCGCGCCCCGGCCGCGCCCGACGGGGACGACGCGGCCGACCGGCGCCGTCCTCATTCCCGGCCCAGGTCCCGGTGCACGACGCGGACGCGACGGCCGTGCGACCGCAGCCGCCCTGCCATCGCCTCGGCGATCGCGACCGAGCGGTGCTTGCCCCCGGTGCACCCGACGGCGATGGTCACGTACGGCTTCTGCTCCTTGATGTACCCGTCGAGCACCGGCTCGATCGTGTCGAGGTAGCGGCCGAGGAACGGCTCGGCGCCCTGCAGGCCCAGGACGTAGCTGCTGACGGCGTCGTCCTTGCCGTTGAGGTCGCGCAGCCCGGCCACCCAGTACGGGTTGGCGAGGAACCGGACGTCGACCACGTGGTCGGCGTCGAGCGGGAGGCCGTACTTGAACCCGAACGAGACGATGGTCAGGCGCATCGCCCGCTCGGTCGGCCCCGAGACCAGCTCGGTGATCGAGCGCGTGAGCTCGTGGACCGTGAGGTCCGAGGTGTCGATGACGACGTCCGCTCGCTCGCGGACGGGCTCGAGCTGGCGCCGCTCGGCGGCGATCCCGTCAAGGATCCGCCCGTCCCCCTGCAACGGGTGCGGACGCCGCACGGCCTCGTAGCGGCGCACGAGCACGTCGTCCGCGGAGTCGAGGAACAGGATCCGGAACGCGATGCCGGTGTCCCGCAGGTCGTTCAGCACGGAGACCAGGTCGGAGAAGAACTCCCCGCCCCGGACGTCGACCACGACGGCGAGGTGCCGCACGCCGCCGCCGCGGCCCACCGAGGCCGCCATCATCCCCGCGAGCGGCGGGAGCATCGTCGGCGGCAGGTTGTCGACGACGTACCAGCCGAGGTCCTCGAGCGCGGCGCCGGCGCGGGTGCGGCCCGCCCCGGACATGCCGGTGATGACGAGGATCTCGGGCTTGACGGCCGCCTCGGCCGGCTCCGCCGCCCGGCTCTCGTCCGACGGCGCGCCAGGCTCCTCGAGGGGGTTCGGAGTCATGGGGACAGGATGCCAGTCAGCGCCGGGCGTTGCGCAGGCCCGGGCCGGACCGACCGCCCTGCGGCACGGCGGCGCGGGCGTCGTCGTCGTCGGTGTCGACCGTGCCGGGGTCGACGGCGACCGCCGTGCCCGCTGGGCGCCCGAGCGCGGCAGCCACCGCCGCGGCCGTCCGCGGCCCGAAGCCCGGGAGCGCCGCGATCTCCTCGGTCGACGCCCGGCGGATCCCCTTCACGGAGCCGAACGCGGCCAGCAGCGCCGCCGTCCGGGCGGGGCCGAGCCCGGGCACCTCGTCGAGGACGGACGCCGTCATCGCCTTGCCCCGGCGCGCCCGGTGCCGGGTGATCGCGACGCGGTGCGCCTCGTCGCGGACGCGCTGCAGCAGGTACAGACCCTCGCTCTGGCGCGGCAGGACGAGCGGGAAGTCCTCCCCGGGCAGCCAGACCTCCTCGAGGCGCTTCGCGAGCCCGACGAGCGCGACGCCCGTGACGCCCAGCTCGTCGAGCACCCGTTGCGCCGCCTCCACCTGCGGCTGCCCGCCGTCGACCACGACGAGGTTCGGCGGGTAGGCGAACCGGGCCGGGCGGCCGCCGTCGTCGCGCGGCTCGGCGGGCTCCTCGCGCAGGCGGCGGAAGCGTCGGGCGAGCACCTCGGACAGGGCCTCGAGGTCGTCGCGAGCGCCGTCCCCCGCCGCACCCCGGACGTTGAAGTGGCGGTACTCCGCCTTGCGCGCCAGGCCGTCCTCGAACACCACCATCGAGGCGACCTGGTGGGTGCCCTGGAGGGTCGAGACGTCGTAGCACTCGATCCGCAGCGGCGCCTCGGCCAGGTCCAGCGCCTCCTGGATCTCCCGCAGCGCGAGCGATCGGGTGGTCAGGTCCCCGGCCCGGCGGGTCTTGTGCAGCGCGAGCGCCTCCTCGGCGTTGCGCCGCAGCGTGTCCGCGAGCGCCTTCTTGTCCCCGCGCTGGGGGACCCGGACGTCGACGCGCGAGCCGCGCAGCCCCGAGAGCCACGCCGTGACCTGGGCGAGGTCCGCGGGCAGGACGGGGACCAGCACCTCCCGGGGGATCGCGCTCGGCGGCGCCGTCGGGCCCGATCGGGTCTCGCGCGAGCGGTACGACGGCGGCAGGGCGTCGGGGGCGGCGTCGTCGGGTGTGCCGGCGGTGCGGGAGGCGTCGTCGTCGTCGAGGGCGTCAGGAGCGAGCGGCGGCGCGGCGTCGGCGTCCCCGTAGACCTGCTGGAGGAGACGCTCGACCAGCTCGTCGTCGCCGAGGTCCTCGACGCGCTCGACCACCCAGCCGCGCTGACCGCGGATCCGGCCGCCGCGCACGTGGAAGACCTGGACCGACGCCTCCAGCTCGTCGCCGGCCATGGCGAAGACGTCGGCGTCGGTGCCGTCCGGCAGGACGACGGCGTTGCGCTCCAGGACGCGCTGCAGCGCGGCCAGGTCGTCGCGCAGCCGCGCCGCCCGCTCGAAGTCGAGCTCCGCGGCGGCGGCCTTCATGTCCCGCTCGAGGCGGCGCACGAAGGGCGCCGTCTCGCCCGCCATGAACGTGCAGAAGTCCTCGGCGAGCGCACGGTGGTCCTCGACGCTGATGCGGCCCACGCACGGCGCCGAGCACTTGTCGATGTAGCCGAGGAGGCAGGGCCGGCCCGAGAGCCGCGCCCGTCGCAGCACGCCCGCCGAGCAGGTGCGGACGGGGAAGACGCGCAGGAGCAGGTCGACCGTCTCCCGGATCGCCCAGGCGTGGGTGTACGGGCCGAAGTAGCGGGTCCCGGGGCGCTTGGCGCCGCGGAGCACCTGGATCCGGGGGACCTCCTCGCCGAGGGTGACGGCGAGGTAGGGGTACGACTTGTCGTCGCGGTACTTCACGTTGAAGCGCGGGTCGTACTGCTTGATCCACTGGTACTCGAGCGCGAGCGACTCGACCTCGGTGGCCACCGAGGTCCACTCGACCGACGCCGCCGTCGTGACCATCTGCTGGGTCCGCGGGTGCAGCGCGGCGAGGTCCTGGAAGTACGACGACAGGCGTGCCCGCAGGTTCTTCGCCTTGCCCACGTAGACCACCCGGCCGTGCGCGTCGCGGAAGCGGTACACGCCAGGACCGGTGGGGATCTCCCCGGGCCGGGGGCGGTACGTCGACGGGTCGGCCATGGCGTCTGAGCCTACGTCGACGGACCGACGTCCCCCGTCCACCGCCCTCCGCGCCGCGCTTCCCTCGCCGCCCACCCCGCCGACCGTCACCTTCCCGCCCCACCCACCCCGCCGACCGTCACCTTGCGCACCACCCACCCCGCCGACCGTCACCTTCCCGCCCCACCCACCCCGCCGACCGTCACCTTGCGCACGCGACTCGCCGTCGACACGCCGCGGCGTCCGGCCGGAACGTGACGCTCGGCGTGAGGTGGCCGGCCGGAACGTGACGCTCGGCGTGAGGTGGCCGGCCGAAACGTGACGCTCGGCGCGAGGGAGGGCTCGCCGTCGGCCTCGGCGACGCGTCGTCCACAGACGCGCTCCGCGTCGCTGTGCCCCCAGCCTCGACGACGCGCCGTCCACCGGCTCCGGCCGGCCGCCGATCCTCGCCCTGTGCACCCCGACCCCGCTCCCGACGACGCCGACGTGATCCCAGGCCCGTTCACCACCCGGCGAGGACTGACGGCGCTGCCCCGCGCGGAGCTCCGCAGCGACCGGTACGTCCGCCTCACGCGCGGCGCCTACGCCTCAGCCGGCATGCCGCGCGACCACGGTCTCGAGATCCGCGCGGCGACCCTCGTCCTGCCGGCGGAGACCGTGATCGGCGGACGGAGCGCCGCCTGGTGGCACGGCGTCCGCGGGATCGGCCCGACGTCACGGGTCGAGGCCTTCCTGCCGCCCGACCACCACGTGCGGCACCGCGGTGAGATCCGCGCCCGACGCGTCGGCCTGCGCGAGGGTGAGCACGGGGTGGTCGACGGCGTCCGCGTCACCACTCCTGCACGGACGGCCTTCGACGTCGGCCGATCGGGACGCCTCGACCGGACGGTCCCCATTCTCGACGCCCTCCTCGCGTGCACCGGGACCACCGTGGCCGAGGTGGCGGCCATCCGCCGCGCGCACCCGGGGGCACGCTCGTGCCGCACGCTCGATCGGGCGCTCGAACTGGTCGATCCCGCGGCTGAGTCGCCGGCGGAGTCCGCGCTGCGGGTCCTGCTCGTGACGGCCGGGCTGCCGCGTCCCGCTGTCAACCACCGCGTCCTCGACGGCGACGTCTTTGTCGCTCGCGTCGACCTCGCCTGGCCGGACCTGCGGGTGGCCGTCGAGTACGACGGCGCCCATCACGACGACCCGTCGCGCGTCGCCGCCGACCGCCGCCGCCTGAACATGCTGAAGGCGCTCGGCTGGACCGTGCTCGTCGTCGACCGCCACCAGATGCGCCGCCCGGACGACGTCGTCCACCTCGTGGCCGCCGTGCTCCGGCAGGCGGCTCGGGATCGTCGCGACTGATCCCAGGCGTCCCCGACCGTCACCTTCCGTCCCACCACCTCTCGCCGACCGTCACCTTCCGTCCCACCACCCCTCGCCGACCGTCACCTTCCGTCCCCCGGCGGCGGCGTGTCACCGGCGTGTCGCCGCCGAAGGGTGACGCTCGGCGAGGCGGGCCATGCCGGAACGTGACGCTCGGCGAGACAGGCCGCGCGGGAAGGTGACGCTCGGCGTAGGGGTGGGGGCGGCGTCGGGTCGGAACGCGACGCTCGGCGAAGGGGACCCCGCGGCGAGGGTCGCCTCGCTAGCGTGAGAGAGCCGCCCTGCCCGGCGGCCGCGGCCAGCCGCGACCCACGCCTCGACGGAGGTCCCTGTGAGCGCGCTGCACACGTACGCCGCGACGGTCGAGTGGACGGGGGCGGGCAGCACCGGCACGACGTCGTACACCGCCTACTCCCGCAACCACGACGTCCGCGTCGGCGACAAGCCGGTGCTCGCCTGCTCGGCCGACCCCACCTTCCGCGGGGACCCGGCCCGGCACAACCCCGAGGAGCTCTTCGTCGCCTCGCTCTCGCAGTGCCACATGCTGTGGTTCCTGCACATGGCGGCCGCAGCGGGAGTCGTCGTCGTCGGCTACACCGACCGGGCTGTCGGCACGATGCGGGTCGACTCGGTCGCCGGGCACGGACGGTTCGTCGACGTCGTCCTCAGCCCGGCCGTGGTCGTGACCGGCCACCCCGTCAACGACGAGGTGCTGGCCCGCCTGCACCGCGACGCGCACGACCGTTGCTTCATCTCGCGGTCCGTGAACTTCCCCGTGCACGTGCGCCCGCAGCCGGCTACCCGCGCCGGGCACTGACCGCCGGCTGGCCGACGTCGCTGGTCACCGTCCGCGGTCACGCCGGCACGGCGACGTCCTCCTCGAGGAGGATGCCGGCGAGGAAGCGTCCGGTGTGGCTCGCCGGGACCGTCGCCACGTGCTCCGGAGTGCCCTCGGCGACCACGCGCCCACCACCGGAACCGCCCTCGGGTCCCATGTCGACCACCCAGTCCGCGCTCTTGATCACGTCGAGGTTGTGCTCGATGACGATGACGGTGTTGCCCTTGTCGACCAAGGACTGCAGCACCCCGAGGAGCTTGCGGATGTCCTCGAAGTGCAGGCCGGTCGTCGGCTCGTCGAGCACGTAGACCGTGCGTCCCGTCGAGCGCTTCTGCAGCTCCGCCGCGAGCTTGACGCGCTGCGCCTCGCCGCCGGAGAGCGTGGGCGCCGGCTGGCCGAGCCGCACGTACCCCAGCCCCACGTCGACGAGCGTGCGCAGGTGGCGGGAGATCGCCGGGACCGCGGCGAAGAAGTCGGCGGCCTCCTCGATCGGCATCGCCAGGACGTCGGCGACCGTCTTGCCCTTGAAGTGGACCTCGAGCGTCTCGCGGTTGTACCGGGCGCCGTGGCAGACCTCGCACGGGACGTAGACGTCGGGGAGGAAGTTCATCTCGATCTTGAGCGTGCCGTCGCCGCTGCACGCCTCGCAGCGCCCGCCCTTGACGTTGAACGAGAACCGGCCGGGCTGGTAGCCGCGCACCTTCGCCTCCGTCGTCTCGGCGAAGAGCCGCCGGACGTGGTCCCAGACGCCGGTGTACGTCGCAGGGTTCGACCGCGGGGTGCGGCCGATCGGGCCCTGGTCGACGTGGACCACCTTGTCGAGCTGGTCGACGCCGAGGACCCGGGTGTGCCGACCGGGCACCTGCCGGGCGCCGTTGAGCTCGTTCGCGAGCACGGTGTAGAGGATCGAGTTGACCAGCGTGGACTTGCCGGAGCCGGACACCCCGGTCACGGCGGTCAGGACGCCGAGCGGGAAGGACACGTCGATCCCGGCGAGGTTGTGCTCGCGCGCGCCGACGACGGTGAGCCGTCGCGCAGGGTCCGTCGGGCGCCGAACGGCGGGCATCGGGATGCTGCGCCGGCCCGAGAGGTACGCGCCGGTGACGGAGTCGGACGCGTCGAGCAGCCCGGCGAGGTCGCCCGAGTGCACCACACGCCCCCCGTGCTCCCCCGCACCGGGCCCGATGTCGACGATCCAGTCGGCGGTGCGGATCGTGTCCTCGTCGTGCTCGACGACGATCAGCGTGTTCCCGAGGTCGCGCAGCCGGGTGAGCGTGTCGATGAGCCGCCGGTTGTCGCGCTGGTGCAGCCCGATGCTCGGCTCGTCGAGGACGTACAGCACCCCGACGAGGCCGGAGCCGATCTGCGTCGCGAGCCGGATCCGCTGCGCCTCGCCGCCGGAGAGCGTCCCGGCCGGTCGCTGCAGGGAGAGGTAGTCGAGGCCGACGTCGAGGAGGAACCCGAGCCGGGCCTGGATCTCCTTGAGGACCTGGGTGGCGATGGTCCGCTCCCGCTCACCCAGCTCGAGCGTGCCGAGGAACGCGCGCACCTCGGCGATCGGCAGGTCGCAGACGGCGGCGATCGACATGCCGCCGACCTTGACGGCGAGCACCTCGGGCTTGAGCCGCGCACCCTTGCACGCCGGGCACGGCACCTCCCGCATGAACGCCTCGTACTTCTCCTTCGACCACTCCGAGTCGGTCTCGGAGTGCCGCCGCTCGAGGAACGTGACGACGCCCTCGAAGCCGGTGGAGTACTGGCGCTCCCGCCCCCAGCGGTTGCGGTACCGCACGTGGACCTCGTGGTCCTGGCCGTAGAGGACGGCGTCCCGCGCGCGCTGCGGCAGCGCCCGCCAGGGGACGTCCATCGAGAACCCGAGGTCCGCGGCGAGGGCGCCCAGCACCCGGGTGAAGTACTCCGACGAGATCTGCGCCCACGGGGCGACGGCGCCCTGCCCGAGCGACTTCTCGACGTCGGGCACCACCAGGTCGGGGTCCACCTCCAGCCGGCTGCCGATGCCGGTGCACTCGGGGCACGCGCCGTACGGGGCGTTGAACGAGAACGTGCGGGGCTCGATCTCCTCGAGCACGAGCTGGTGGTCGTTGGGGCACGCCCGGTGCTCGGAGAACCGCCGCTCGCGCTCGGGGTCGTCCGCCGGGGCGTCGACGAGCTCGACGGCGAGCAGCCCGCCGGCGAGGCCGAGCGCGGTCTCGACGGAGTCGGTGAGGCGGCGCCGCACGCCGTCGCGGGAGACCAGGCGGTCGACGACGACGTCGATCGTGTGCTTGAGCTTCTTCTCCAGCAGCGGCGGCTCCGTCAGCGAGACCACCTCGCCGTCGACGCGGACGCGGGCGAACCCCTTGGTCTGCAGCTCGCGGAAGAGGTCCGCGTACTCACCCTTGCGCCCCCGGACGACGGGTGCGAGCACCTGGTAGCGCGTGCCCTCGGGCAGCTCGAGCAGCCGGTCGACGATCTGCTGCGGAGTCTGCGCCGTCACCCGCTCGCCACAGACCGGGCAGAACTGGGTGCCGACACGCGCGAACAGGAGGCGCAGGTAGTCGTAGACCTCGGTGATCGTGCCCACGGTCGAGCGCGGGTTCCGGTTGGTCGACTTCTGGTCGATCGAGACCGCGGGCGAGAGGCCTTCGATGAAGTCGACGTCGGGCTTGTCCATCTGGCCCAGGAACTGACGGGCGTAGGCCGAGAGGGACTCGACGTAGCGCCGCTGCCCCTCGGCGAAGATCGTGTCGAACGCGAGCGACGACTTGCCCGAGCCGGAGAGGCCCGTGAAGACGATGAGTCGGTCGCGCGGCAGGTCCAGGTCGACGTTGCGCAAGTTGTGCTCGCGGGCGCCGCGGACGAGGAGTCGGTCACTCACCGGACCATGCTAGGCGCCGCCCGACGATCCGTACACCTGTTCGACGGCGTGTCTCGCTTCTCGTCCGCGCCCTCCGCCCGGCCGGCCCGGGCACCCTGCGCCCACTCCCCCGACCCACCCTCGCCGAGTGCGACGTCGAGGGGCTCATCCGACGCGGATGGGCCCCTCGACGTCGCACTCGCGGGGGCCAGGAGGGCGGCGCGGGTACGCTCGGCGGGTGCCGACGATCGCCGTGACCTACACGTACGTCCCGCGCCCCGACGAGGTGGACGCCGTGCGCCCCGCGCACCGCGCGTTCCTGCGCGGGCTCCACGAGGCCGGCGTGCTCCGCGCCTCCGGCCCGTGGACCGAGGGACCGGCCGGCGCGCTCCTGCTCCTCGACGCCACCGACGGCGACGCCGCCCTGGCGGCGCTCGAGGCCGACCCGTTCTGGACGGCGGGGCTGATCGCCGAGCGGACCGCGCGGGGCTGGAACCCCGTCATCGGTCCCTGGGGCTGAGCGGGAGCAGGCCCGGTGGGCGACGGCGGTCGCGGCAGCGTCCGCAGATGGGTCGACCCGTTCGTCCTGGCGCTCCTCGGGGCGCTCGCGGTCGGCGTCCTCGTGCCCATGTCCGCCGTGGTGCGGACGGGCATCGGCGTCACGGCCGACGTCGCCGTCGTGGTCCTGTTCTTCCTCTACGGGATGCGCCTGCCGACCCGGGAGGTCCTCGACGGGCTGCGCAACGTCCGGCTCCAGGGCGGCATCCTCGCCTCCACGTACCTGCTCTTCCCCGTCCTCGGGCTCGCGCTCGCGGCAGTCTCGACCGGGCTCGTGAGCCCGGCTCTCGCCGGCGGACTCCTCTACCTGAGCCTGCTCCCCTCGACCGTGCAGTCGTCGGTCGCGCTCACCGCCGTGGCGCGCGGCAACGTCGCCGGGGCGATCTGCGGGGCGACGGTCTCCAACGTCGTCGGGATGGTCGTCACGCCGCTGCTCGTGCTGACGTTCATGGACCGTTCCGGCACCGTGGGCCTCGGCGGCCTGCGCTCCGTCCTGCTCAACCTGCTCCTGCCGTTCGTCGTCGGCCAGCTCCTCCAGCCGATCGCCGGCGGCTGGCTGCGCCGGCACCGCGGGCTCACGCAGGTGGTCGACCGCGGCACGATCATCCTGGTCGTGCTGGCGGCCGTGAGCGAGGCGACCGCGTCCGGCGCCTGGGCGGGCCTGAGCATCTGGACGCTCGTCGCGCTCGTCGCGCTGAGCGCCGTCCTCCTCGCGACGGTCCTCGCCGCCACCTGGTGGGGCGGCGCGTGGCTCCGACTCGGCCTGCCGGACCGGGTGGCGCTGCTCATGTGCGGCTCGAAGAAGAGCCTGGCCACCGGCATCCCCATGGCGGCCGTCCTCTTCACCCCGGCCGCGGCAGCCGCCGTCGCCGTGCCGCTGATCGTCTTCCACCAGCTGCAGCTGGTGGTGTGCGCCGTCCTCGCCCGACGGCTCGCGCTGCGCGCAGCCTGACGTCGGTGCGCGCGGACGGACGTCAGCGGTCGCCCGCCTCGACCTCGCCGCGCGGGCCGCGGGTCTTGAGCAGCGAGGCGACGGTGGCGATCGTGATCGTCCCGAGGATGAACGACAGGGAGAACCAGATCGGGATCTCGGGCGCCCACTCCACCGGCTCGCCGCCGTTGATGAACGGGAGCTCGTTCGTGTGCAGCGCCTCGAAGATGAGCTTGACGCCGATGAACGCGAGGATCACCGACAGGCCCTGCGACAGGTAGACGAGGCGCTTGAGCAGCCCGCCGATGAGGAAGTAGAGCTGGCGCAGCCCGAGCAGCGCGAACGCGTTCGTCGTGAAGACGATGTACGGCTCCTTGGTGAGGCCGTAGATCGCCGGGATGGAGTCGAGCGCGAACAGCACGTCCGTGGTGCCGATCGCGATCATCACGATGAGCATCGGCGTGATGAGGCGCCGGCCGCCCTGGACGACGGTGAGGCGGTCCCCGTGGTACTCGGGGGTGGTCGGCACGATCCGTTCGACGAGGCGGAGCAGCCGGTTCTCGTGGAACTCGCCCTCGTGGTCGCCCTCGCGGAGCAGCTTCACCGCCGTGTAGACGAGGAACGCCCCGAAGACGTAGAAGACCCAGGAGAACTGCTCGATCGCCGCCGCGCCGAGCCAGATGAACACTCCGCGCAGGACGAGCGCGATCCCGACGCCGACCAGGAGCACCTTCTGCTGGTACTCCCGTGGGACGGCGAACTTCGTCATGATCAGGAGGAAGACGAAGAGGTTGTCGACCGAGAGGCTCTTCTCGGTCACGTACCCGGCGAAGTACTCGGCCCCGTGGCCCGAGCCCCAGACGAGCGTCAGCCCGATGCCGAAGATGATCGCGAGGGCGATGTAGAAGACCGACCACCGCGCCGACTCACCGAACGACGGCGCGTGGGGCGTGCGTACGTGGGCGTAGAAGTCGAACACGAACATGCCGAGCACGGCGAGCACCGTGACGGCCCAGACCCAGATGGGCACACTCATGCGGTCTCCTCCGGCACGACGGGGCGTGACCGGAGGTCTCCCCCGCCCGCCGCGCCGGGTGCTTCCCGACGCTCCGGACCGACGGCGCCGAGCCCGGGCTGCCGGACCGTGATGACGACACCGCCGCGAGAGGGGTACTCCCCTCCTCGGCCGCGGCCATCGTAGGCGATGCGCCTGCGCCGTCCGGCATCCGGTGCCCCGCCTGTGGGCGACGCCACGCGCCGCCGGTGCTACGCCGTCGCCGCCGTCATCTGCCGCAGCTCCTTCTTCAGGTCGGCGATCTCGTCACGGAGGCGGGCCGCGAGCTCGAACTGCAGCTCCCCCGCTGCGGCGTGCATCTGGCCGGTGAGGTCCTGGATGAGAGCGGCGAGGTCCGCGGCCGCCGCCCCGGCACGCCGCCCGGTCGGCACGCTGACCGGCGCCGGGACCCCGGTGCGTCCGGTCCCCCGGCTCATGCGACGTCCGCTGCCGCCGAGGAGCGTGTCCGTGTCCGCGTCCTCACGGGCGAGCAAGTCGGTGATGTCGCCGATCTTCTTGCGCAGCGGGGTCGGGTCGATCCCGTGCTCGGCGTTGTAGGCGAGCTGCTTCTCGCGCCGCCGGTTCGTCTCGTCGATGGCGAGCGCCATCGACGGCGTGACGGAGTCGGCGTACATGTGGACCTCGCCGGAGACGTTCCGCGCCGCGCGGCCGATCGTCTGCACGAGGGACCGGCCGGACCGGAGGAAGCCCTCCTTGTCGGCGTCGAGGATGCTGACGAGCGAGACCTCGGGCAGGTCGAGGCCCTCGCGCAGCAGGTTGATCCCGACGAGCACGTCGAAGACGCCCTGCCGGAGCTCGCGGAGCAGCTCGACCCGGCGCAGCGTGTCGACCTCCGAGTGCAGGTAGCGAACCCGGACGCCCCGCTCGAGGAGGTAGTCGGTGAGGTCCTCCGCCATCTTCTTGGTCAGCGTGGTCACGAGGACGCGCTCGTCCCGGTCGGCGCGCTCGCGGATCTCGTGGAGGAGGTCGTCGATCTGGCCCTTCGTGGGCTTGACGACCACCTCGGGGTCCACCAGGCCCGTCGGCCGGATGATCTGCTCGACCACGCCGTCGGACTGCGAGAGCTCGTACTCGCCCGGGGTGGCCGAGAGGTACACGGTCTGACCGATCCGGTCGAGGAACTCCTCCCAGCGCAGCGGGCGGTTGTCCATCGCGCTGGGCAGCCGGAAGCCGTGGTCCACCAGCGTCCGCTTGCGGGACATGTCACCCTCGTACATCGCCCCGATCTGCGGGACGGTCACGTGCGACTCGTCGATGACCAGGAGGAAGTCCTCCGGGAAGTAGTCGAGGAGCGTGTTCGGCGGCGTCCCGGGCCCGCGCCCGTCGATGTGCCGGGAGTAGTTCTCGATGCCGTTGCACGTGCCGATCTGGCGCATCATCTCGACGTCGTAGGTGGTGCGCATCCGCAGCCGTTGCGCCTCGAGGAGCTTGCCCTGCCGCTCCAGCTCGTCGAGCCGCTCCGCGAGCTCGGCCTCGATGCCGGCGATCGCCCGCTCCATGCGCTCGGGCCCGGCGACGTAGTGCGTGGCGGGGAAGACGTACATCTCGTCCTCGGAGCGGACCACGTCCCCCGTCAGCGGGTGGAGCGTCGAGATGGCCTCGATCTCGTCGCCGAACATCTCGATGCGCAGGGCGAGCTCCTCGTACATGGGGATGATCTCGACGGTGTCGCCGCGGACCCGGAACGTCCCCCGGGTGAACGCCATGTCGTTGCGGACGTACTGCATCCCGACGAACCGGCGGAGCAGGTCGTCCCGCTCGATCTGGTCCCCGACGCGGAGCTGGACCATCCGGTCGACGTACTCCTGCGGGGTGCCGAGGCCGTAGATGCAGGAGACCGAGGCGACGACGACCACGTCCCGCCGGGTGAGCAGCGAGTTCGTCGCGGAGTGGCGGAGCCGCTCGACCTCCTCGTTGATCGAGGAGTCCTTCTCGATGTAGGTGTCCGTCTGCGGGACGTACGCCTCGGGCTGGTAGTAGTCGTAGTACGAGACGAAGTACTCGACCGCGTTGTTCGGCAGCAGCTCGCGGAACTCCGACGCGAGCTGGGCCGCGAGGGTCTTGTTCGGCGCCATCACCAGGGTGGGGCGCTGGAGCTCCTCGACGAGCCACGCCGTCGTCGCCGACTTCCCGGTGCCCGTCGCGCCGAGGAGAACGACGTCCTTCTCCCCCGCCCGGATCCGGGACGCGAGGTCCGCGATCGCCGTCGGCTGGTCGCCCGACGGGGAGAACTCCGAGATGACCCGGAACGGGGCCACGCGGCGTTGGAGGTCGGTGACAGGACGCATGCGGTAACCGTACGTCGCCCCACCGACAACATGCCGAGTGCGGCCGATCGGCCGACCTCGAGGGGGGAGGCCCGCCGACCGACCGCACCCGGTGGTGACGCGGACGCGTCGGGAGGGGGTGGTCCGTCGTCCTTCTGGGGGGGTTCGGGGCGCGCCGTCGTCGACGGCGCGCGGGTGGTGTCAGGACCCGGCGACGCTCAGAGCCGGGACCAGGATGAACAGGAGGAGTCCCGCGGCCAGGCCGAGGTAGCCGATCACCAGGCCCGCGAGCGCCAGACCGCGGCCGCCCTCACCGGTGACCGTGATCTTCTTGAGCGCCACGTGGCCGAAGATCACGCCGAGGATGCTGAGGCCGAGGATGGACGTGACCAGCGACGCGATCGCGAGGCCGTTCGTCGAGGTGGTGGTGGGGGCAGCGGGCGTCGTGACGGTCGGGTAGGACATGGAAAGAATTCCTTCTCGAGAGCGAAATGGCGGTTGGCCACCGTCACCTGCTCACGTTCGGCATGGATCCCGGCCATGTGAGGCATCTCACAGCACCTCTTGCGGGCCCGCCAGTTCCCGAGACGCCTCAGCAGGGGTGCTGGCCAGGGCGCTGGGATCGGTCCCATCTCCGGTGCCCGCGAATCCCTCGACGCCCTCACGATTGCTCCGGCCCGGCCCATTGCGCGCTCGCGCCCGTCGATTGACCCGGCATTCTCGGCGCCATTCCGGGGATGACAGCGCTGTCAGTCGGAGCCGTCCGGAGGCGGCGCAGAGCGCGTCACAGGGTGAGGCGCCGCGCGCTCGCCACGGCTCATCGGGACGAGCACCTCGTCCCACAGCCGGCCGACGGACGCGAGGAGCTCCTCCTCGGTCCCCTCGTTCTCGAGCCAGACGTCCGCCACCTCCCGGCGGGCGGCGTCGTCGGCCTGCGCCCGGATCCGCGCCCAGGCGTCGGCCGGGTCCATGCCGCGCAGCCGCACGAGCCGCTGGGCGCGGACCTCCTCGGGCGCCCCGACCACCACCACGACGTCGTACCTGGACGCGAGGCCGTTCTCCACGATGAGCGGCACGTCGTGGACGACGACGGCGTCCGGCGGCGCGAGCGCGACGAGCCGCGAGGTCTCGGCCGCCACGAGCGGGTGCGTGATCTCGCCGAGCCGCCGCAGGGCGGCGGGGTCCGCGAAGACGACGCGCCCGAGCGCGGCACGGTCGAGGGCGCCGTCGTCGAGCAGCACGTCCTCGCCGAACGCCTCGACGACGGCGGCCAGCCCGGGCGTACCGGGAGCGACCACCTCACGTGCGATGCGGTCGGCGTCGAGGACGACGGCGCCGCGCCGGGCGAGCTCCCGCGCGACGGTCGACTTCCCCGAGCCGATCCCGCCCGTCAGGCCTACCGCGAGCACGCGCCCCCCTCGTCGTCCGAGAACCCCCCGATCATGCCCGACGCCACAGCCCCGACGGCGCCTCCCGATGACGGCGCCCCGGCGACGCGGCGTGCCCAGCACCCGGGCGCCCGCTGGGCACCGTCGCCGGGCGCGGGCAGGATGGAGGAGAGCTCATCGGCGCGCGGACGGTCCGCGGGCCAGGAAGGGACCACACGCATGCCCACGCCCATCGTCAGCACCGCCAGCACCACGTGGAAGGGCGACCTGCTCTCCGGCTCCGGCGAGACGCGGCTCGACAGCTCAGGCGTCGCCTCGTTCCCGGTGACGTGGAAGGCCCGTGCGGAGGAGCACGGCGGCCTCACCTCGCCCGAGGAGCTGATCGCGGCAGCCCACGCGACGTGCTTCTCGATGCAGTTCGCGCACAACCTCGCGCTGAACGGCACCCCCGCCACCACGCTCGCGACGTCCGCCGACGTGACCTTCGTGGTCGGCTCCGGGATCACCGGCGTCCACCTCACCGTCGACGCCCAGGTGCCCGACATCTCCGCCGAGGACTTCGCCCGGGTGGCCGAGGAGGCCAAGGCCGGCTGCCCCGTGAGCGCGGCGCTCACCGGCACCACGATCACGCTGACCGCCACGCTCGCCTGAGCACGGCCGCCTCAGACGCGCAGAGGCCCGCCACCGTTCGGTGGCGGGCCTCTGCGTCAGGCTCGCGCCCGGGCGCCGCGGCGCCCGAGCCGGGTCAGTGACCGGTGAGCTTCTCGCGGAGCGCGGCCAGCGCCTCGTCCGAGGCGAGCGTGCCGGTGGCCTCGGGAGCGGCCGAGGAGTACGACGTCGGGGCGTCCGGGCCGGGCGCGGTCTGGGCGCTCGCCGCATCGGCGGCGGCGGCCGCCGCGACCTGCGCCTTGTGCGCCTCCCAGCGCGCGTGGGCGTCGGCGTACGCCTGCTCCCACGCCTCCCGCTGCGTCTCGAAGCCGGGCAGCCACTCGTTGGACTCCGGGTCGAAGCCCTCCGGGTACTTGTAGTTGCCCTGCTCGTCGTACTCGGCGGCCATGCCGTACAGCGACGGGTCGAAGTCGTCGCTGCCGGCGTCCACACCCTCGTTGGCCTGCTTGAGGGAGAGCGAGATCCGCCGACGCTCGAGGTCGATGTCGATGACCTTGACGAACACGTCGTCGCCGACCTGGACCACCTGCTCCGGCACCTCGACGTGACGCACGGCGAGCTCGGAGATGTGGACGAGGCCCTCGATGCCGTCCTCGACGCGCACGAACGCGCCGAACGGGACGAGCTTGGTGACCTTGCCCGGGACGACCTGGCCGATCGCGTGGGTCCGGGCGAACTGCTGCCACGGGTCCTCCTGCGTCGCCTTCAGCGACAGCGAGACCCGCTCACGGTCCATGTCGACGTCGAGGACCTCGACGGTGACCTCCTGGCCGACCTCGACCACCTCGTTGGGGTGGTCGATGTGCTTCCAGGACAGCTCGGACACGTGGACGAGGCCGTCCACCCCGCCGAGGTCGACGAACGCGCCGAAGTTGACGATCGAGGAGACGACGCCGGAGCGCACCTGGCCCTTCTGCAGCGTCTGCAGGAACGTCGAGCGGACCTCGGACTGCGTCTGCTCGAGCCAGGCCCGGCGCGAGAGGACGACGTTGTTCCGGTTCTTGTCCAGCTCGATGATCTTCGCCTCGAGCGTCTTGCCGACGTACGGCTGCAGGTCGCGCACGCGACGCATCTCCACGAGCGACGCCGGGAGGAAGCCGCGCAGGCCGATGTCGAGGATGAGACCACCCTTGACGACCTCGATGACGCTGCCCGAGACCACCCCGTCCTCGTCCTTGATCTTCTCGATCGTGCCCCAGGCCCGCTCGTACTGCGCCCGCTTCTTCGACAGGAGCAGCCGGCCCTCCTTGTCCTCCTTCTGGAGGACGAGCGCCTCGACGCGGTCACCGACGGAGACCACGTCGTCCGGGTCGACGTCGTGCTTGATGGAGAGCTCGCGGGAGAGGATGACGCCCTCGGTCTTGTAGCCGATGTCGAGGAGGACCTCGTCCCGGTCGACCTTGACGACGGTGCCCTCGACGATGTCGCCATCGTTGAAGTACTTGATGGTCTCGTCGATGGCGGCGAGGAAGTCCTCAGCCGAGCCGATGTCGTTGACGGCGACCTGCGGGACGCTCGACTGAGTGGGGGTGGAGATGGTCATTGAGTAAGGGCTCCGATACGGACAGGGGTCGTGCGGTCTAGGACGGCGGCGCGCGGGGAGCGGCCGGTCGACCGGGCCCCTGACGGCTCGACCCACCCCCGGGCGTGAACACCGGGAAGGCCCAGCAAGAGCACGACGACAGAAGCGGCGCGGGCACGCTGCGCCAGCGGCGAGGTTATCGCGCCCCGAGGGAAGGGGTCAAAGACCTGGTGCGGCGCGTGGAGCCCGGCGACGGGCCCCGGGCGGCCCGCCACGCGCGAAGATGGGCCTCGTGATCCCGCCCGACTTCGCCGGCTACCTCGACGTCCCCGGGGACGACGGCGCCCGCGCCGCGCACCGGTGGTGGGACGCGAACGCGGCCGACTACCTGGCCGAGCACGGTGCGTTCCTGGGCCCCGCGGACTTCTGCTGGTGCCCTGAAGGGCTGCGCGAGGCCGACGCGCACGTCCTCGGGGACGTGACCGGCCGCCGGGTCCTCGAGGTGGGCGCCGGCGCGGCGCAGTGCTCCCGCTGGCTCGTCGGCGCGGGGGCGACGGTGGTGGCCACGGACGTCTCCGCCGGGATGCTCGCCCAGGCCGGGCGCCTGGACGCGGCGTCCGGTCGGCACGTCCCGCTCGTCCAGGCCGACGCGCGGGCGCTGCCCTTCCCGGACGCCTCCTTCGACGTCGTCTTCACCGCCTACGGCGCGATCCCGTTCGTGCCGGACCCGTGGCGGGTCCACCGCGAGGCGGCCCGCGTCCTGCGCCCCGGCGGGCTGTGGGCGTTCTCGACCACCCACCCGATCCGGTGGGCGTTCCCCGACCTGCCGGACGAGCGCGGCCTCACCGCCTTCCGCTCGTACTTCGACGGCACGCCGTACGTCGAGCTCGAGGACGGCGTGCTCGCCGTCGCCGAGTACCACCGCACGCTCGGCGAGCACGTGGGCGACGTCGTCGGGGCGGGACTCGTCGTCGAGCGGGTCGTCGAGCCGGAGTGGCCGGCGGGGCACACGCGGGCGTGGGACGCCTGGAGCCCGACCCGCGGCGCGCTGCTGCCGGGGACGCTCGTCGTCGTCGCCCGCAAGCCGTCCCGCACACCCTCTCCGTAACCACGGTGATCTCCTGCGGTTCCGCGCGGGAAGGCTGCGTGGCGCGGTGGTTCCCGACGACGCCGGGCTCCCCCTAGCGTCCCGTCGTCGGCCTGGGGAGGGCCGTGGCCGTCCGGCGATCGAAGGGGATACGCATGGGTGAGAAGGGGAACGTCGTCGAGGCGCCGCTGAGCGCGGTCGGGGCGGGCGCGGAGTCCGTGCTCGAACGGGTCACGACGACGACGACGCAGACGGTCGTCCAGGCCGGCAGCGACCTCGCGACGGCGGTGCGGGACAAGGGCATCGACGTCGTCGCCGACGCCACGGTCGCCGGCGCCAAGGAGAAGATCGCCAAGCGCGACGACGCCCCTGGGGCGCCGCCCGCGTCGTCCTGACGCGCGCCGGCCGTGACGACGGTCGCGGGTCCGCGCGTGGCGCGGACCCTCGAGGAGGTCGCGGGCGGGTGGGCGGGCCGGCGGGTCGTGGGCGTCGAGCGGGAGTA
>JBDIAU010000004.1:0-26847 GCA_039812565.1 Beutenbergiaceae bacterium | reverse complement strand
CCCACGTCATCTGGCGCTGCTGGCACGACAACCGCCCCTACGACCCCGCCAGCCACAGCGCCCTCCAACGCGTCCTCAACCAAGATCAAACAGCCGCGGCTTGACACAGGGCAACTCATCCCACCACCCACTCCGCGTAGAAGATGCCGAGCCCGAGGGCGGCGAAGATGCCGGCGATGATCCAGAAGCGGATGACGATGGTCACCTCGCCCCAGCCGATCAGCTCGAAGTGGTGGTGCAGCGGCGCCATCTTGAAGACCCGCTTCCCGGTCATCTTGAAGTAGCCGATCTGGATGACGTCCGAGAGCACGATGACGACGAACAGGCCGCCGATGATGACGGCGAGGATCTCGGTGCGGGAGAGGATCGAGAGGCCCGCCAGCGCGCCGCCGAGGGCGAGCGAGCCCGTGTCGCCCATGAAGATCTTGGCCGGGGACGCGTTCCACCACAGGAACCCGAACGCGGCGCCGGCGATGGCGGCGGTGACGATGGCCAGGTCCCGCGGATCTCGGACCTCGTAGCACGACGGCCCCGCCGTGCTGAGGTTCTGGCAGTTCTGGTTGGACTGCCAGATCGCGACGAGGACGTACGCGCCGAACACGGCGGTGCTCGTGCCGGTGGCGAGCCCGTCGAGCCCGTCGGTGAGGTTGACCGCGTTGGACCAGGCGGTGATGAGGAAGTTCGCCCAGATCACGAAGAGGATGACGCCGATCGTGGCGCCCGCGAACGCGAGGTCGATGCTCGTGTCCCGGATGAAGGACACCTGCGTCGACGCCGGCGTCCGGAGCCGCTCGTTCGGGAACTGCAGGACGAGGATCGAGAAGGTGATGCCGACGACGCCCTGGCCGATGATCTTCCATCGGGCGTTGAGGCCGAGGGAGCGCTGCCGGCTGATCTTGATGAAGTCGTCGAGGAACCCGACGAAGCCGAGCCCGACCATGAGGAACAGGAGCAGCAGCCCGGACGCGCGCGGCAGCCGGCCGGCGACGATCGTCGCCGCGGCGTAGCCGGCGAGCGTGGCGCCGATGATGACGACGCCGCCCATGGTCGGCGTCCCGCGCTTGGTGAAGTGCGCCGTCGGGCCGTCCTGGCGGATGAACTGGCCGTAGTTGCGACGCACGAGGAAGCGGATGAACAGGGGCGTGCCCAGCAGCGAGACGAGCATCGCGACGGACGCCCCGACGAGGACGGCGGTCATGCCGGCCCCGCCTCGTCGGCGGACGCGGCGGCCGCGTCGGGCCCCTCGTCGGACGGGGTCGCCAAGACGTCGCCGAGCTGCCACAGGCCCGAGCCGTGCGAGGACTTCACGAGGACGACGTCGCCGGCCTGCAGGTCCTGGGCCAGGAGGTCCGCAGCGGCCGCGACGGTCTCGACCTGGACGACGTCGCCGGCTCGCAGGCCGTGCTCGATCGCGCCCGAGCCGATCGCCGCGGCGCCCTCCCCGACGACCACCAGACGATCGATGGCCAGGTCGACGGCGAGGCGGCCGACGGCGTCGTGCGCGGCCTCGCTCTCGTCGCCGAGCTCGAGCATCTCGCCCAGGACGGCGACGCTGCGACGGTCCGCACCGGCCATCGCGGCGAGGGCCCGCAGGGCCGCGCGGGTGGAGTCGGGGTTGGCGTTGTACGCGTCGTCGATGATCGTCACGCCGTCGGCCCGCTCGACCACGTGCATGCGGTGCGGGCTGATCGCCCGGGCCTCGCCGAGCGCGGCGGCCGCGTCCGCGGGCGGCACGCCGAGCGCGATCGCCGCGGAGGCGACCGCGAGCGCGTTCGAGACGTGGTGCTCGCCGACGACCAGCAGGCCGACCGGGTGCCGCTCCCCCTCGGCGTGGAGCGTGAACGTCGCCCGGCCGCCCGGGTCGAGCGCGACGTCGACGGCGCGGACGTGGGCGCCGTCGCCGGCGCCGAAGAACACGACCTCGGCCGGGGCGACGTCGGCCATCGCCGCCACGCGCGGGTCGTCCGCGTTGAGCACCGCCGTGCCATCGGGCACGAGGCCCTCGACGATCTCCGCCTTGGCCCGCGCGACCGCCTCGATGCCGCCGAAGCCGCCGAGGTGCGCGTGGCCGACCATGAGGACCACCGCGACGTCGAGCGGCGCGATCCGGGTCAGGTACTCGATGTGGCCGATCCCGCTGGCCCCCATCTCGAGCACCAGGTAGCGGGTGGCCTCGTCGGCGCGCAGCACGGTCAGAGGCAGGCCGATCTCGTTGTTGAACGAGGCGACCGGCGCGATCGTCGGGGCGTGCCGCGCGAGCACCTGGCCCAGGAGGTCCTTCGTCGACGTCTTGCCGACCGAGCCCGTGATGCCGACGACCCGGATCGGGCCGGTCTCGCGCAGGCGCCGCAGCACCTCGCGGGCGAGCTCGCCGAGGGCGACGACCGTGTCCTCCACGAGCACGTGCGGGCCGTCCACGGGCCGGCTCACGAGCGCGAGCGAGGCCCCGCCGCCGAAGGCGGCGCCGACGTAGTCGTGGCCGTCGGACGTCTCGCCGGCCACGGCGACGAAGAGGGCGCCCGGCGTCGCGAGGCGCGAGTCGACCACCGGGTCCGCCGTGACCAGCGCGCCCGGGTCCGTGCCCGCACCCACGCTCCCGCCCGCGGCAGCGGCGACCTCGGCCGCGGTGAGGGCGATCACGAGACGCCCCAGCGCGCCGCGAGCGCGTCCCGCAGCGCCGGCCGGTCGTTGTACCGGTAGAAGACGCCGGCGATCTCCTGGGTGGGCTCGTGGCCCTTGCCGGTCACGATGATGGTGTCCGCCTCCTGCGCGATCTCGACGGCGCGACGCAGCGCGTCGACGCGGCTGTCGGCCTCCTGGACGTCCGGCAGGCCGGCGCCGCGGACCTCCCGCACGCCGTCGAGGATCGCCGCGCGGATGGTCGCGGGGTCCTCCGACCGGGGGTTCTCGTCCGTGACGACGACGACGTCCGCGAGCCGGGCCGCGATCGCGCCCATCATCGGCCGTTTGCCCTGGTCCCGATCCCCGTCCGAGCCGAAGACGAGGATGATCCGGCCCGGCGTGATCGGGCGCACCGCCTCGAGCGCGAGCTCCAGCGCGTCGGGGGTGTGCGCGTAGTCGACGACGGCGAGCGGGCGCCCCTCACCGCGCTCCCCCACCCGTTCCATGCGGCCCGGCACGCCGGACATCCGCGCGACGGCGTCGACGGCCGCGTCGAGCGGGACGCCCGCCCGGTAGGCCATGACGACGGCGAGGGCGGCGTTGGAGACGTTGACCCGCCCGGGCAGGGGGCACGACGCCCGCAGCCGGATGCCCTCGGGGCCGGCGAGCGTGAAGGTGCTCGCCACGCCGTCGAGCCCGACCGTCGTCTCCGAGACCACCCAGTCCGCGGCCGCGTCGCCGTCGCGGGTGCGGACGCGGTCGACCGGCACGGGCGACTCGGCGCCGAGCCGGGCGGTCCACTCGTCGTCGACGCAGACGACGCCGCGACGGGCGTGGTCGGGCGTGAACAGCCGCGCCTTGTCCCGGTAGTAGCCGGCCATGTCGCCGTGGAAGTCGAGGTGGTCTCGGGTGAGGTTGGTGAAGCCCGCGACGTCCACCGTGAGGCCGTCCACCCGGTGCAGGGCGAGCGCGTGGGAGGAGACCTCGAGCGAGACGGCGCCGACGCCGCGCTCGACGGCGAGGGCGAGGAGGCGGTGGAGCACGGGCGCCTCGACGGTGGTCCGCGGGCTCTCGACGGTCACGTCCCCGATCCGCAGCTCGACCGTGCCGAGCACGGCGGTGCTCGCGTGCGTGGCCCGCAGGGCGGCGTCGACCAGGTAGCTCGTGGTCGTCTTGCCGTTGGTCCCGGTGACGCCCGCGGTGACGAGCCGGCGGGCGGGGTGCCCGTAGACGCGCGCCGCGAGGGGCCCGACGACGGCGCGCGGGTCCTCGGCGACGAGCACGGCGACGTCCGGGGCGCCCGGCGTGAGGGCGTGCTCCTCACGAAGCAGGCGGGCTCCGTCGGCGTCGGTGAGGACGGCCCGCGCCCCCGCTGCCACCGCGGCGGAGGCGAAGCGCGCGCCGTGGACGCGCGCCCCGGGGACCGCGGCGAAGAGCTCGCCGGGGGCGACGTCGTCACTGGCCATGGTCACGCCGGAGACGGTCGTGGCGGCGTCGGCGGGGCTCGTGCCGATCCCCTCGAGCTCGAGCCCGAGCTCCTCGGCGAGGGTGCCGACGGCGATCGCCTCGACACGGGCCGGCCGCAGCTGTGCGATCGGGGTCGTCACGTCGTCAGAACCTACCTCGTCGAGCTCGTGCGCGGTCCGCGGGCGGGAAAGGGGTTCACGGTCCGGCGGGGGCGTCCGGACCGAGCGGGTACGGGTCCGCCGCCTCGGTGCTCGGCGCGACGCCGAGCCGGTCGAGGGCGAAGGAGCCGACGTCGTGGAACACCGGGGCCGCGATCGTGCCGCCGAAGAACCCGCTGGTCGGCTTGTAGATGACCACGCCGATCGCCAGGCGCGGGGCCTCGGCGGGCACGACGCCGACGAACGAGGCGACCGTGGCGCTGAGTCCGCCTCCGCCGTCGGCGACCTGGGCCGTGCCCGTCTTGCCGGCGACGCGGTAACCGGTGATCCCCGCCTTCGTGCCCGTGCCGTCCTCGACGACGCTCTCCAGCATCCGGAGCATCTGGGCCGAGGTCTCGGCGCTGACCACCTGGCGCTCGGCGGAGGCGGGCGCCTCCTCGTAGCGGCCGCCCGGCGTCGTGTAGCCGTCGACGAGGCGGGGGGCGACGTGCACGCCGCCGTTGGCCAGCGTGGCCAGGACACCGGTGTTCTGGACCAGGTTCACGGCCAGGCCCTGGCCGAACATCATCGTGTACCGCATCCGGCCGTCCTGCTGACCCGGCGGGTGCACGATGCCGGCGCTCTCGCCCGCGAGACCGAGGTTGGTCTGCTCGCCGAGGCCGAAGCGCCTCAGGTAGTCGTAGCGCACCTCGTCGGAGACGAGCTGGCCCACCTGGATGGTGCCCGTGTTCGAGGAGTCGGCGAGGATGCCCGTCGTCGTGAGCGTCTCGGTCGGGTGCTCGGTGTGGTCCTTGAACGTCTGGCCACCCACGGTCAGCCGGTACGGGACCGTGAACAGCGTGGTCGGTGTGACCAAGCCCTGTTCGAGCGAGGTCGCGATCGTCGCGATCTTGCCCGTCGAGCCCGGCTCGTAGACGTCCTGGACGGCGTGGCTCCCCCAGGACCCGGGCGCCGTGGCGGCCGGGTTGTTGGGGTCGACGGCGTCCGAGTCCGCGAGCGCGAGGATGCGCCCGGTGCCGACCTCCTCGACCAGGACGGCGCCCCACTGTGCGCCGTACCGATCGACCGCCGTGTCGATGACGCGCTGGGCATTCCACTGGATGTCCCGGTCGAGCGAGAGGTGGACCGACTCGCCGGGCACCGCGGCCGAGCGGGACTGCTCGCCCGTCGGGATGACCTGGCCGGCGCGGCCGACCTCGTACCGCTCCTCGCCCGCCGTGCCGGCCAGGCGGGTCTGCAGCGAGTACTCGAGACCGGCGGCACCGGTGCCCTCGGAGTTCACGAAGCCGAGGATGTTGCCCGCGGTGTTGCCGTTCGGGTAGACCCGCTCGCTCTTCTGCTCGGCCGAGATGCCGTCGATCTCGAGAGCCTTGACGCGCTGCCAGACCTCGGGGGTGGCGTGCCGCGCCAGGACGACGTACCCGCGGTCGCCCACGAGGCGTGCGCCGAGCTCGTTCGGGCGCTGCCCGAGGATCGGGGCGAGGAGCTGGGCGGCCGCGGCCGCTCCGTACGCCGGCTCGCCGTCCTCGGGCTCGTAGGAGAACTCCGGGATGAGCTTCTGGTTGGCGATGATGTCGAAGGAGATCACGGTGGTCGCCAGGACCACGCCCGTCGAGTCCACGATCTCGCCCCGGACCGCGTCGATCGGCTGGACGACCATCCGGGCCGCCCGGGCCTCCTCCGCCAGCCGCGGGCCGTGGACGCCCTGGATGTAGACGAGCCGGACCCCGAAGAGCGCGAGGACGGCGAGGATGCCGACCAGCATGACGCCGTGCCGACGGTCGGGCCGCTCGGGGGGAAGGCTCATCCGCGCGCCGCCGGGCCCGACTCGCCGATGATCGTGCCGTCCGAGAGCTGGAGGAAGGCCGGCGCCGGGGCGGGGACCATGCCGAGGGCCCGGGCCCGGCCGGCGAGCACCTCGGGCGAGGCGGCGCGCGCGACCTGCTGCTCCAGCTTCTGCTGCTCCTGGGTGAGCCGGGCGAGCCCGATCTGCTCGTCCCGCAGCGTGAAGGCGGACTGCGCCATCGCCACGTTCAGCATGAGCGCCGAGAGCAGCGCGCCGACGAGGATGGTCACGCAGAACAGGATGAAGGGCACCCGGGTCCGCTGCGGGGAGGGCGCGCGGACGATCCGCAGCCGGGGCAGCGGTGAGGCCGCGCGGCGGTCCTCCGCCGGACGCGGGTGGACAGGTGCGCGTAGCGGCATCGCGCTCATGCGGCGATCCCCTTCCTCGTCGCCGGGGTCTCCCGGACTCGTTCTGCGGCGCGCAGACGGACGGAGGCGGACCGCGGGTTCGCGGCACGCTCCTGCTCGTCGGCCTCCTCGGCGCCGCGCGTGAGGAGGCGGAGGTACGGCTCGTCGTCGGGCCTGACGACGGGCACGCCCGGAGGCGTGGTGGTGCTGGCACCGGCCGCCAGGACGCGCTTGACCGCGCGGTCCTCGAGCGACTGGTACGACTCGACGACGATGCGGCCGCCGACGGCGAGGGCCTCGACGGCGCGGGGCAGCGCCCGCTCGAGGACGTCGAGCTCGGAGTTCACGGCGATCCGCAGGGCCTGGAACGTGCGCTTCGCCGGGTTGCCGCCGGTGCGGCGGGCGGCCGCGGGGATCGACTCCCGGACCAGCTCGACCAGGTCGCCCGAGCGCCGGACGGGCTCGGTGGCGCGGCGGCGGACCACGGCGGCGGCGATCCGCCCCGCGAACCGCTCCTCGCCGTAGTCGCGCAGGATGCGCCGAAGCTCGGCCTCGCTCGCGGTGGCGAGGAGGTCCGCGGCCGTCGGCCCCGTGCTCTGGTCCATGCGCATGTCGAGCGGCGCGTCCTGGGCGTACGCGAAGCCGCGCTCCGGGTCGTCGAGCTGGAGCGAGGAGACGCCGAGGTCGAGCAGCACCGCCTGGACCCGGGCCGCCGCGCCGAGCGACTGCTCGACGACCTCGCCGATCCGGTCGTAGGTGGCGTGGACGGGGGTGAACCGCGCGCCGAACCCGGCGAGCCGGGCGGAGGCCAGTGCGAGCGCCTGCTGGTCGCGGTCGATGCCGATCACGCGCGCCTGCGGGCACGCGGTGAGCACGAGCTCCGCGTGCCCGCCCATGCCGAGGGTCGCGTCCACCATGACGCTGCCGCTCTCGGCGAGGGCCGGGGCGAGGAGCTCGAGGCAGCGTGCGGCGAGAACGGGACGGTGCAGCTCAGCGGCGTCGGCGGCGCGCACACGCATCTCCTCTCGCGCGGTCATGACGGGTGGTGGTGGTGAGAACCGGTCTCCGCCTGACCAGGACTCCCTCCGCCTGCCTCTGACGCCGGGGAAGTGCGTCAGAGTCGCGGTGAGAGACCTCGCCGTGCGGTCCGAGGCCGAGCGGGTCGGCCGGGGGTGGGCGAGATGCTCAGAGCAGCCCGGGGATCACCTCCTCCGCGGTGTCCGCGAAGGCGGGCTCCGTCGAGTCGAGGTAGGTGGTCCACGTCGCGGCGTCCCAGATCTCCACCCGGGAGCCGGCGCCGGTGACGCAGAGGTCTCGGTCCAGGCCGGCGTACTCCCGCAGCATCGCGGGGATCGTGATGCGGCCCTGCTTGTCCGGGATCTCGTCCGCCGCACCGGAGAGCAGCACACGCTGGTAGTCCCGGACCTGCTTGCTCGTCACCGGAGCCCGGCGGAGCTGCTCGTAGATCGTCTGGAACTCGCGGATCGGGAATGCGTAGAGGCAGTGCTCCTGGCCCTTCGTCAGCACCAGACCACCGCTCAGCTCGTCCCGGAACTTGGCGGGGAGGATCAGCCGCGACTTCTCGTCGAGCCGAGGCCAGTACGTCCCGAGGAACACGGTCCGCACCCCCTCTCCTCCCCGTGGCCTCCACCTTACTCCACTTCCCTCCCCGGTCAACGGACACGCGGTATCCCACGCCCGCAATGTCGGGACATTTCCGCAGTTCAGCGGCGGATGACGAGGGGTGGGGCGCCGTGGAGCGGTGGCGACCGTCACGACCTCCGAGAGGGCGCGCTCCACGCCGATGCGTCGGGCGTCCGGCCCGCTGCGAGCGCTCGACCAGCGCCGATGAGAGCCCGTCTGCCCTCGGGCGGGGAGCCTCCGACCAGGGCGGCGCAGCCGGTGGAGCGAAGTGGAGGTGTCAGGGCCTCGTGGCGGCGCGGCAGGTGCGCTCCCGGGACCGACCGCGGGGCGACGAACGCCCGCAGGGCCGATCAAGGGCCGATCACGGGGCCGATCGCCGGACGCACGGGGACGCGCCGGCCGGCCTGGGAGCCGGGCTCGGGCCTGCCGACCCGAGAGGGTCAGGAGGGCAGCGCGGGCGACGCCACCGGTCGCGGGGACGACGACGGCCCCACCCCTGGGAAGGGGCGGGGCCGCGGGCTCAGGAGGACGGCTGGGGACCTAGCGCGCGTCGCGCCGCCGGTCCCAGCGGTCCTCCATCCGCTGCATGAACGACGGGCGCGAGCGGCCGCGGGGTGCGGGACCGCTGCCGCCGACGATGCCCGTCGGCCCGGTCGGTCGACGCGGCGAGGAGACGGCGAGCAGGACGCCTCCGAACATCGCGAGGAAGCCGAGGATGCCGAGCCACGGCATCTGCAGCGCAGCACCGCCGACGAGCACACCGACGCCGACGACGAGGACGACGACGCCGAGCAGCACCCGGGATCCCCGCGAGCTGCGGCTGCCGAGCGTGTCGGCCAGCTTGGGGTCGTCCGAGCGGAGCTGTCGCTCCATCTGCTCGAGCATGCGCTGCTCGTACTCGGAGAGAGGCATCACGCCCACCTTGGTCACGAAACCGCTGAGGCGCCCGGAAGCGAGGCGCTCACCTCAGGATAGGTCGCTCACGCGTCCCGCGGTAGCGGGCCTCCGCACGAGGGACCCACGGCCGACCGCATCGCGCCCGTACCGGGCTCGCACGCGATCCGCCGCCTGCTCGGCCTCACGGTGCCCCGGACCCGCCTCCTCGTCGAAGGCGACCTGGTGGGTAACCCCGTGACCGTCGACGAGCCCCTCGGCCCGCAGCCCGACGAGCCGGTAGCCGCCGGGGGGCACCTCCACGCCGGAGAGGAGCCTCTGCGCGGCGGCGTAGACGTCGCGCGCGGTGTCCGTCGGCTCGCTGAGCGTGACCGAGCGGGTGAGGGTGGAGAAGTCGGCCCGGCGCAGCTTGAGGGCGACCGTCCGCGCCCGGACACCCGTTCGCCGCATCCGGGTCGCGACGCGGTCGGACTGCTCGAGGAGGACCGCCTCGAGCACCGCGCGGTCGCCGACGTCCTGGTCGAACGTGCGCTCCGCACCGACGGAGCGTTCGACGCGCGTCGGCTCGACGGGCCGGGGGTCCCGCCCCCAGGCGAGGTCGTGCAGCCGCCGGCCCGCGGCACGTCCGAGCATCCGCTCGAGGGAGGCGACCGGCAGGCGAGCCAGCTCCTCGACCGTCCGGACCCCGCGGCCCCGCAGCCGCTCCCCCGTCACCTCCCCGACGCCCCACAGGGCGCCGACCGGCAGCGAGTGCAGGAACGGCACCGTCGCCTCCCGGGGGACCAGCAGCACGCCGTCGGGCTTCGCCTGCGCCGAGGCCAGCTTCGCGACGAGCTTGGTCGACGCGATCCCGACCGAGGCCGGCAGGCCGACCGCGGAACGGATCCGCGTCCGCAGCTCACCGGCGATCAACGCCGGCGGACCGAGCCGGCGGCGCGCCCCCGAGACGTCGAGGAACGCCTCGTCGACACTCACCTGCTCCAGGACCGGCGTGACGCCGGCCAGGACGTCCATCACCTCGGCCGAGAGCGCGCGGTAGCGGTCGTGGCGCGGCGGGACGACGACTGCGCCCGGGCACAGGGCCCTCGCCTGCGCCATCGGCATCGCGGCGTGGACGCCCAGGGCACGCGCCTCGTAGGTCGCGGAGAGGACGACGCTGCGCCGCTCCCCGCCCACGACGAGCGGTCGCCCGCGCAGCTCAGGCCGGTCGAGGAGCTCCGCCTCCGCGAAGAACGCGTCCATGTCGACGTGGAGGACCGGTGTCCCGGAGTCGTCGTCGCCCCAGTCGCGGCGCGCCGCCGAGCAGCGAGGCGCCCGGCTCACGACGCCCTCGCGAGCGGGCCGCCGTCGAGCTCGTCGAGGAACAGCCCCGCCATGCTCAGCAGATGGTCGGCCTGACCCGGCTCGACGACGGGCTCCCGACCCGCCTCGATGGCGGCACGGACCGCCGAGCCGCCACGGAAGTAGGCCGCCCACGCGGCCAGCTCGGGCGCCGCCACGGCCAGGAGGTCCCACACCGGCTGCGGTCGCCGCCGCGCCCGCCCGCCGCCCCGGACCTCGACCACCGCGGACGCCGCCCGCAGCGCGGCGAGATGCGCGTGCCGGAAGCGCTCGGCCGGCTCACCCGCCGCCTCGGCCGCCGCGAGCTCACGGCGGGAGCGCCACAGCAGGTCCTGGACGGCGGGCGAGGTCCACGACACCCCCGCCACCGGGATCAGGGGAGACGCCACCGGCCCGCCCGCGGGCCGTCCTCCGCTCGAGACCACCATCTGCCTCACCTCCAGCACCAGTGTCGAACGTCTGTTCGACCTCTGTCAAGGACCCTCGGGCTACCGTGTGACCGTGCCTAGCCGCGAGCTGCCGAGCGGGCCCGTGCCCATCGCCACCGGGGTCGCGGAGCTCGTGCGCCCGGCGGGCGACCCCACCGGGGTGACGCTCTACGTCAACGGCGCGGAGAGCTCGCACCTCGACCTCGCCGACCCGGCTCGCCTCGAGTTCGAGTACATGCAGCAGATGGCCGTCGTCCTCGAGCACGTCCACGGCCCCACCCGGGCCGTGCGCGCCCTCCACCTGGGCGGCGGCGCCTGCGCGTTCGCCCGCGCGCTCGACGCGACCCGGCCGGGCTCGCGCCAGCTCGCCGTCGAGCTGGACCCCGTGCTCGCCACGCTGGTGCGGGGGTGGTTCGACCTCCCTCGGGCACCACGGCTCCGCATCCGGGTCGACGACGCCCGGGACGCCGTCGCCGCCCAGCGCCCCGGCGCCCACGACGTCGTGATCCGCGACGTCTTCGCCGGCCGGCAGGTGCCCGGGCACCTGCGCACCGCCGAGTTCGCCGCACTCGTCGCCCGCGCCCTCGCGCCGTCGGGCGGCTGCTACCTGGCCAACTGCGCGGACACGCCGCCGCTGATCGGCAGCCGCCGGGAGGTCGCGACGCTGGAGACGGTCTTCCCGCACGTCGCCGTCATCGCCGAACCCGGGATCCTCAAGGGCCGACGGTACGGCAACCTCGTCCTCGTCGGCTCCTGGGAGCCGCTGCCCGCCGCCGCCCTCGCCCGCGACCTGCTCGCCCTGGCGTTCCCCGTCACGCTGCTCGCGGGCGACGAGGCCCGCCGCTTCGCCGGTGCCGCCCGGCCCTTCCGGGACGCCGATCCGCCGGACTCGTGAGCCACGGCAACCCGACACCGCCGCCGACGGCTCGCCGACGCTGCCGACGGCCCGCATCGAGCACGAGCGCATCGGCTCGGGCACAGGGCCGGCGCACACCTGCCGGCGCACACAAGAAGGACGGGCCCGCGCCCCGAGGGGCGCGGACCCGTCCGAACAGGTCCTGGTGTGTCAGGCGGGCCGAACGCTCTCGGCCTGGGGGCCCTTCGGGCCCTGCGTGATCTCGAACTCGACCCGCTGGGCCTCCTCGAGACTCCGGTAGCCGTCAGCCTGGATGGCCGAGTAGTGGACGAAGACGTCCGGGCCGCCGCCGTCCTGGGCGATGAACCCGTAGCCCTTCTCCGCGTTGAACCACTTGACGGTTCCCTGTGCCATGTTGTGCGTGTCCTTCCGGGGACGTTCTGCGGGGCCGGCCGTGTGCCGTGCCCCCTGTGCCGCAATGCCTCGTCCCACGTCTTGCTCGGCCCCGCACGCCCGTCCTCGGAGCGTGTCAAGCGTGGACCACCGGGGTGGTCCGGGTCGTACGTCAACGAAACGCCACTGCAACGGCGACAGTCTGGCATGACGTCCGTCCGAGTTGCCACCACGTCCAGCGTCGCGACACGGAAGCGTCGCCCTGCGCTACTCCGCCTCCGCGTCACCCCTGGCCTGCTCGGCGAGGAACGCCTCGAACTCGGCTCCGATCTCCTCCGCGGTCGGCAGGGGCATCCGATCGCCCAGCAGACCCGGACGCCCGCCGGATCGGGTGAAGGAGTCGTACTGCTCCTCGAGGGCGGCGACGACCTGACGCACCTCCTCCGACTCGGCCACCTGTCGGTCGACTGCGGCGTTCACCTCGGCGCCCGCGGCCTCGAGCTCGCCGAGCGGGAGGGTGAGCCCGGTCCGCCGGGCGATCTGCCGCACGAGCTCGGCGGCCGCCGTCGGGTAGGCCATCTGCGCCAGGTAGTGGGGCACGTTCGCGGCGTACCCCAGCGCGTCGTGGCCTCGCTGGCCGAGCCGCAGCTCGAGGTGCGCGGCCACGGAGCCCGGGACCTGGACGGTGCCGAAGAACGCCGGGTGCTCGGCCACGAGGTCGGGCCGTGTGGCGTGCGCCGTCACACTCGTCGGCCGGGTGTGGGGCACGCCCATCGGGATGCCGTGCACGCCGATCGTCGTGCGCACGCCGAACCGTTCGACGAGGTCGGCGACGGCGGCCGCGAACCGCTCCCACTGCAGGTCGGGCTCGATCCCGTGCAGGAGCAGGAAGGGCGCGCCCGTGGCGTCGCGCAGCAGGTCGACGGCCAGCTCGGGCTCGTCGAACGAGGTCCAGCCCGTCGCCTCGAAGGTCATCACCGGGCGCCGCCCGCGGTAGTCGACGAGCTGGTCGACGTCGAACGTCACCACCCGTCGCGGCGAGAGGTTCTCGAGGAGGTGGCCGGCGACGAGCGCGCCTGCGTGGCCGGCGTCCATCATCCCCTGCAGGGTGTGGACGAGCACCGGGACGGGCTCGTCCCGGGGCGCTCCCGGCTCGATCGTGTAGAGGCCGTCGGGGTCGAGCACTGCGGTCTCCTTCGCGCGTGGTTGTGCCCACGACAACGACGACCGGTCCGCGGCCATTCCACGCCCGCCGCCCCGAGCGCGCCCGCGCTGGTCGGAGCCCGCCCGCGGGCGGATAATGGACGGCCGCCCGCGGCGGGCGGCGGCAGGCGAGAGGGGCGGCGTGACGACTGAGCCAGAGCAGGAGCCCGGCCCCGGCGAACCGGGCGAGCCGCTCGCCGAGGAGCAGGCGCGCCTGGACACCGTCTACACGCGCCTCGACGCCCTCCGCGTGTCGACCGCCGGCCGGCTCGCCCAGGTCCGTCGCGCCGGCGCATCCGGATCCCCGCAGAACCGGTCCGAGCGCGACGCGTTCGCCACGCTCTACGAGGACCGCCTCGCCCAGCTCGACTCGGTCGAGGAGCGGCTCGTCTTCGGCCGCCTGTACCTGCGCGGCGGCGACTCGCTCTACGTGGGGCGCATCGGGCTGTCCGACGACCGCCGCGTGCCGCTCCTGACCGACTGGCGCGCCCCGGCCGCCCGCCCGTTCTACCAGGCCACAGCGGCAGCGCCGGGCGACGTCGTGCGCCGCAGGCACCTCCTCACCCGGGCGCGGCGCGTCGTCGGCGTGGAGGACGAGGTGCTGGACCTCGACCGGCTCGAGGAGTCCGACGTGGACTCCCTCTCCGGCGAGGGCGCCCTCCTGGCCGCCCTCGGCGCCCGGCGCACGGGCCGGATGAGCGACATCGTCGCCACGATCCAGTCCGAGCAGGACGCGATCATCCGGGACGAGCTCGCGGGCGTGCTCGTCGTCCAGGGCGGGCCGGGGACCGGCAAGACCGCCGTCGCCCTGCACCGCGCCGCGTTCCTGCTCTACGCCCACCGGGAGAAGCTCGAGCGCTCGGGCGTGCTCCTGCTCGGACCGAGCCGGGTGTTCCTCCGGTACATCGAGCAGGTGCTGCCCTCCCTCGGCGAGACGGGCGTCGTCGCCACCACCGTCGCCGACCTCCTGCCGGGGTTCACCGCGACCGGCTCGGAGCCGGAAGAGGTCGCCGAGATCAAGGGTCGCCCCGTCATGGCGAGGGTGGTGGCGCGCGCCGTCCGGGCCCGGGAGCGCGTCCCCGACGAGCCGCAGGAGATCCGCGTCGGCCGGCACGTGCTGCTCGTCACGCCCGAGGACGTGCGCGAGGCGCAGGCGAAGGCCCGCCGGGCGAGCTCGGCGCACAACAAGGCGCGCGTGACGTTCGTCCGCTCGATGCTGAGCCGCCTCGCCGCGCAGTACGCCGCCGCGCTCGGCGGCTCCCTCGCCCCCGAGGACCTGGCCGACCTCGCCGAGGAGATCCGCACCACGCGCGACGCGCGCGTGGTGCTCAACCTCGCGTGGATGCCCCTGAGCCCCCAGAGCCTGCTCGCCGACCTGTGGGCCAAGCCGGCGCGCCTGGCCCAGGCGGCCCCCGAGCTCACCGACCGCGAGCGCCGGCTGCTCGCGCGGGACCGGGACGCGCCGTGGACGGCGGCCGACGTGCCGCTGCTCGACGAGGCGGCCGAGCTGCTCGGCGAGGACGACGCGGCGGAGCGGGCGGCGGCGCGCGCCGACGCTGCGCGCCGCGAGCAGGAGGTCGCGTTCGCGCGGCAGATGCTGAGCTCCAGCGGCGCCGGGGGCGGCCTGGTCTCGGCGGAGATGCTCGCCGATCGGTTCGCCGAGCGGGCGCCGTCGACGACGACGGCGGAGCGGGCGGCCGCCGACCGGACGTGGACCTACGGGCACGTCATCGTCGACGAGGCGCAGGAGCTCTCCCCCATGGCCTGGCGCGCCGTGCTGCGGCGGATCCCGACGCGGTCGATGACGATCGTCGGCGACCTCGCCCAGGCCTCCGCCGCTCACAGCCCGACCACCTGGGCCGGCGTCCTCGACGCCCCCTTGCGCGGAGCATGGCGGCTCGCCGAGCTCAGCGTGAGCTACCGCACACCCGCGAGCGTCATGGCCGTCGCCGCCGCGGTCGCGGAGCGCGCGGGTCTGCCGACCAGCGCGGTGCGGCCGGCGCGGGACATCCCCGACGCGCTCCGCGTCACGCGGGTGGCGGCGGCCGGCGCTGCCTCCGACGCAGCGACGACGCTCGAGGCCACGCTCCTCGAGGTGCTGGCCCGCGAGCTGGGCGAGCTCGACGGCGGCCGGCTCGCGGTCATCGCCGCGACGAGGAGGACCCGGGCGGTCGCGGACGCGCTCGTCGCGGCGGGGACCCTCGACGCGCGGCTGGCCACGGCGACCGCACCGTCCGTCCCCGGCGACCCGCTCTCGGCGCCGGTCGTGGTCGTCGACCCCGTCGGGGCGAAGGGGCTGGAGTTCGACGTCGTCGTGCTCGCCGAGCCCGCCGAGATCCTGGAGGCCGGGGCGACGACGGCGCGGGGCGGCCGCTCCCGTCACCCCCGACGAGCGGGCGACCTGTACGTGGCGATCACCCGTGCCACCCGGCGGCTGCACGTCGTCCACGAGGGCGAGCTGCCCGCCGGGATGTCCGGCGCCTGAGCCCGGTTTGGTCGCCCCGGCGCCCGGGGTGGACCATGGCGGTCGTGTCACGTGCGCTTCTGCTCGAGAGCCTCCACCCGCTCGCCGGCCGCGTCCTCGAGAAGGCGGGCGTGTCGACGACCTCGCACGCCGGGGCCCTGGACGAGGACGAGCTCGTCGAGGCGCTGGACGGCGTGACCGTCCTGGGCATCCGGTCCAAGACCCACGTGACCGAGCGTGTGCTCGCGGCGGCGCCGTCGCTGCTGGCCGTCGGCGCGTACTGCATCGGCACGAACCAGATCGACCTCGCCGCCGCCGCGCACCGCGGCGTCGCGGTCTTCAACGCCCCGTTCTCCAACACCCGCTCGGTGGTCGAGCTCGCGATCGGCGAGATCATCGCCCTCACGCGCCGACTCACCGAGCGTGACAAGGCGCTCCACGCCGGCGTGTGGGACAAGTCCGCCGACGGGGCGCACGAGGTGCGCGGCCGGACGCTCGGGATCGTCGGCTACGGGAACATCGGCAGCCAGCTCTCCGTGGTCGCCGAGGCCCTCGGGATGTCGGTGGTGTTCTACGACACGGCGGAGAAGCTCGCGCTCGGCAACGCGCGCCGGATGGACACGCTCGAAGACCTCCTGCGCGCCTCGGACGTCGTCTCGCTCCACGTGGACGGTCGCGCCGGCAACGCCGGCATGTTCGGCCGGGACCGCTTCGAGCTGATGCGGCCCGGGTCGATCTTCCTCAACCTCTCCCGCGGCTTCCTCGTCGACTACGAGGCGCTGCGGGACGCGGTGCTCGTCGGCCACCTGGCCGGTGCCGCCGCCGACGTCTTCCCGCACGAGCCCAAGACGCGGGGCGACGCCTTCGACTCCGACCTGCGCGGGCTCCCGAACGTGATCCTCACGCCGCACATCGGCGGCTCGACCGAGGAGGCGCAGGAGAGCATCGGGCTCTTCGTGTCGACCCGCCTGCGGGACTACCTCACGCAGGGGACCACCGGGCTCAGCGTGAACCTCCCGACGCTCTCGCTCGACCACAACGACGAGCGGTCGCACCGGATCACTCACCTGCACCGGAACACCCCCGGTGTGCTGGCCGAGGTCAACCGGACGTTCGCCGAGCATGGCGCCAACATCGAGGGCCAGCTCCTCGCGACCCGGGGCGACCTCGGCTACGTGGTCACGGACCTCGGCAGCGGGATGCCGCCCGAGGCCATCACGGCACTCGAGCGGATGCCGGCGACGATCCGGCTGCGGGTGCTCAGCTGACCCGTGGCGCCGCTCGAGTCGCGCCGCTCCGGTCGCACCGCTCGGGCCACTCGCTCCGACCACGCGGCTCGAGCGGTGCCTCGACACGGCCGCCGCCGGCCTGAGCCGGTGTCATGCGCCCCGGCCGGTGTCAGCCGGACTTGCGGCGGAACACGCGCCGGTTGGAGCCCATGACCTCGGGACCGTGGACACCGCCCGAGCCGGCCGCGCCGGCCGCGGTGCGGTGGGTCGCCGCCTTCTTCCGTTCGAGGGCCTCACGGAACCGAGCCTTGGAGTCGTCGGTGGCCGCCGTCGGCGGCCGGTCCTCGTCCGCGGGGCTGCTGCTCGCCGCTCCGGTCTCACTCACGGAACACACCTCCTCGGCCGTGGCGCGGTGCCCCGGCGCATCAAGTCTGTCGTGATGACCCGGTCGGGTCACCTCAATTCCGCCTGGTCGAGCCCGTTCCCCCGGTCGTCCCGTCCCCCGGTCGTCCTGGCCCGCTGGTCGCCTTGGCCCGCAGGTCGCTGGTCGACGGGCGCTGTCGTCACCGGCGGCGCGACGCCTCCTCGTGCTCGGCGCGCAGGGCATTGATCGCGGCCTCGAAGTCCTCCAGCGAGGTGAACGAGCGGTACACGCTCGCGAAGCGGAGGTAGGCGACCTCGTCGAGCTCGCGCAGCGGTCCGAGGATCGCGAGGCCCACCTCGTGCGCGTCGACCTCCGCAGCGCCGGTGCTGCGGATCGACTCCTCCACCTGCTGAGCCAGGCGGGCCAGGTCGTCCTCCGAGACCGGACGCCCCTGGCAGGCCTTGCGCACCCCGGCGACGACCTTCTCGCGGCTGAACGGCTCGGTCGCCCCCGAGCGCTTGACGACGGTGAGGCTGGAGGTCTCGACGGTCGTGAACCGACGACCGCACTGCGGGCACTGCCGCCGCCGCCGGATGGAGGCGCCGTCGTCGGCCGTCCGGGAGTCGACGACGCGGGAGTCGTCGTTCCGGCAGAACGGGCAGCGCACTGCCCCACCTCCTGCATCCGGGGGAGCCGCGGCGCGCAGGCGCCGACGGACCGCTGCGATGGCGGCCGTGGGCAACATAGGCTCCGGCTCGCCGCGCCCGCAAGGCGTTCCGTCACCCAGCACAGGCCGACCGAGCGACACGGCGCGCCCAGTCGCTCGCTCCACCACCTCGCCACCGCCCGCCGGCGCTCGGCCCACCGACTCAGGCGGCCGGGAGGAGGAGCTCGTCACCGACGCTCAGCGCGGCGGACCCCATCCCGTTCAGCTCCTGGATCTCCAGCACCACGTCCCGGATGTCCTCGCCCGGCTCGACGAGGCCGAGCGCGAGCTCCCAGAGCGTGTCCCCCGGCTCGACGACGACCCGCACCGCCTCCGCCGGCACCGCCGGCGTCGCGGCGACGGCCTGCCCGCCGAGCAGGCCCAGCCCGGCCGAGACGACGACGATCAGGCCCAGGACCACGCGCCGACCGCGGACGGTCGCGTGCAGCGTGCCCCGAACCGGACCGCCGGACGCCGTCCGTCCCGGTCGACCACCCGTCGTGCGCCTCACCGGCGCGCCGGACCGACCGCGCGTCCGCTCCGGAGCGACCCCCGCGCTCATCGACAGTGCCGTCATGACGAACCTCCTTCGCGACTCGAACACCCGTTCTCTCGAACGTCTGTACGGACAGTACCGCCCGGGACCGACACTGTCGAGACACGCTCGAACAGATGTTTGATCCGGACGCCGAAGCGGCCTACCCTCGTGCCAGCACCTCAGCACCGACCACCGACATCGACGGTGGACGGGGTCCGTGCCCGGCCGGGCGCGGGTCGACGAGAGGACCTGACAGGCACACGGGAGGCGTGGTGGACGGACGCGGCGAGGCGGGACGAGGGCACATGGCGGGCGAGCAGGAGGGCGCTGCGGCGGTGGTCCACGAGTTCCCGGACACGCCCGACGCCGGCGACGGCCTGACCCCGCGGCAGCGGATGGTCCTCGAGACCATCCGCTCGGCCGTGGAGCGTCGCGGGTACCCGCCGAGCATGCGGGAGATCGGCGACGCCGTCGGGCTGACCAGCCCGTCGAGCGTGAAGCACCAGCTCACCGCTCTCGAGCGCAAGGGCTACGTGCGCCGCGACCCGCACCGGCCCCGGGCCATCGAGGTGGTCATGCCCGACGACGCGCGCGACGTGCGCTCGGAGTCGGGACCGCTCGGCGAGCTCGAGGAGCGCGCCGCGGCGCCCTCCTACGTGCCCGTCGTCGGCAGGATCGCGGCCGGCGGGCCGATCCTCGCCGAGCAGGTGGTGGAGGACGTCTTCCCCCTCCCCCGCCAGCTGGTCGGCGAGGGTGAGCTGTTCCTGCTCCGCGTCGTCGGCGACTCGATGATCGACGCCGCGATCTGCGACGGCGACTGGGTGGTCGTGCGCCGCCAGCCCCTGGCGGAGAACGGCGAGATCGTCGCCGCGATGCTCGAGGGCGAGGCGACCGTCAAGACGCTGAGGCACCGTGACGGCCACGTCTGGCTGCTCCCTGCCAACGCGGCCTACCAGCCGATCCCGGCCGACGACGTGACGATCCTGGGCCGCGTCGTCGCGGTCCTGCGCAGCATCTGACCGACGCAGGCGTCCGGGCGTCCCCGGACGCCCGAGGGGGCGGGACGCCGCGCGTCCCGCCCCCTCGAGAGGTCGGAGGTGTCAGAAGCCGAGGCTCGCGGCGACGCTCCGGATCTTCTCGGCGCTGGCCTGCAGCCGGGCCACCTCGAACTCGTCCATCGGGACGTCGAGGACGTCCTGGACGCCGTTCGCGTTGACGATCGACGGGACCGAGAGGCAGACGTCGCTGACGCCCTTGTAGTCGTGCAGCAGGGAGCTCACGGGTAGGACGCGGTCCTCGTCGCGCAGGACCGCCTCGATGATGCGGGTGCAGGCGAGGCCGACGGCGTAGTTCGTCGCACCCTTGCCCTCGATGATCTTGTAGGCGGAGTTCACGACGTCCTTCGCGATGAGCTCCCGCTCCGGGATGGACAGCGCCCGCGGGCCGGTCTGCGGCCACTCCGAGAGCGGGATCGACGCGATGTTCGCCGAGCTCCACAGCGCGAACTCCGTGTCGCCGTGCTCGCCGACGATGTACGCGTGGACGTTCTGCACCGCGGTCTGCGTCCGCAGCGAGACGAGGTAGCGCAGCCGCCCCGTGTCGAGCACCGTGCCCGAGCCGAACATCTGGTTCGCCGGCAGGCCCGAGATCTTCATGGACGCGTACGTCACGACGTCCACGGGGTTCGCGACGAGCATGTAGATCGCGTTCGGCGCCACGTTGACGAGCTGCGGGACGAGCGACCGCATGATGTTGACCGTCGCGCCCGCGAGCTCGAGGCGGCTCTGGCCCGGCTTCTGCCGCGCGCCCGAGGTGATGACGATCATGTCGGCGTCGGCGCAGACGTTCACGTCGTCCGAGCCCACGATCGACCCCATCGGCATGAACTGGATGCCGTGACCGATGTCGAGGGCCTCGGCCTCGACCTTGGCCTTGTTGATGTCGTAGAGCGCGACCTCACGGGCGGCGCCGCGGATCAGCGCGGCGTAGGCGAGGGTGGCGCCGACGGCACCCGCCCCGACGACGGCGAGCTTGGACGGGCGGAGCGCAGCCTTGGGGTCTGCAGTGATGGGAGCAGCGGCTTCAGAGTCCATGCCGACCAGCGTAGGGACTGCACCGGTCCCGCGGTCCGGAACAAAGGCCTACCTCGAACGTGATCCACGCGACGTCACGCGCCGTCAGCCGTCCTCGAGCCGGCGCAGGGCGGCACGGGCGACGGCGCCGTCCGTCGTCCGCCAGAACGGCGGCAGCGAGCGGGTGAGGTACTCGCCGTACCGGGCCGTGACGAGGCGCGGGTCGAGCACCGCGACCACACCGCGATCGGTCGTCGTCCGGATCAGCCGCCCTGCGCCCTGCGCGAGGAGCAGGGCCGCGTGGGTCGCGGACACCGCCATGAAGCCGCTTCCCCCGGCGGCGTCGACCGCCTCCGCCCGGGCCGAGCGCACCGGGTCGTCCGGGCGCGGGAACGGGATCCGGTCGATGAGCACGAGCCGGCACGTCGCGCCCGGGACGTCGACCCCCTGCCACAGCGAGAGCGTGCCGAACAGGCACGCCTCCTCGTCCTCGACGAACGCGCGCACGAGGGTCGGGAGCTGGTCGTCGCCCTGGCACAGGATCGGGACGTCGAGGCGCTCCCGCATCGCCTCCGCGGCGGCCTCGGCCGCGCGCCGCGACGAGAAGAGCCCGAGGGTCCGGCCACCGGCGGCCTCGACGAGCCCCGCGATCTCGTCGAGCTGGGCGGCGGGGGCGCCGTCGCGCGTCGGAGCGGGCAGCGAGCGGGCGACGTAGAGGATGCCCTGACGGGCGTAGTCGAACGGGCTGCCGACGTCGACGCCACGCCAGGGCGCCGCGCCCTCGCGGGTCAGGCCGACCGCGCGCGCGAGGGGGTCAAAGCTGCCGCCGAGCGTCAGCGTCGCGGAGGTCAGGATGGCGCGACGCTCCGCGAGCAGCCGCGAGCCGACCAGCCCGCTGACGTCGAGCGGCGCCGCGAGCAACCGGCTGGCGCCGCCGCGCCGGTCGTCCGGCCCGGGCCGGGAGCACCACAGGACGTCACCGGCGGTGTCCTCGGCGGCCATCCGCTCGGCGGTCTCGTGCAGCGCGAGCAGCGCGGCCTGGGCCACCTTGACACCGGCCGCCGCCTCGTCCGACGCCCCGCCGTCAGGTTTGACGGCGCTCAGGGCGCCCCGGGCCGCGTCGCGGACCAGGCCGACGACGTCGCGCACCGCCTCCGGCAGGCCGCGCGGGAACCGGCCCTCGGGCAGCTCCATGAGCAGGCCGCCGAGCGCGACGCCGGCGGCGTCGAGCTCCGGGGTGGGCAGGCCGGCGCTGCGTCGCGCCAGACGCGCGGCGTGCTCGACGACCGACGCGGAGAGCTCCGCCGTCGTCTGGGCGGTCACCCGGTCCGCCAGGTCGTGCGCCTCGTCGACGACCAGCGCGTCGTGCTCGGGGAGGACGCCCGGCGAGCCGCCCGCGGCGATGCCGAGGATGGCGTGGTTGGTCACCACGACGTCGGCCTCCCTCGCGGCCTCGCGCGCGAGGTGCGGGAAGCACTCGGAGCGCATCGCGCACCGCGGCCCGAGGCACTCCATCGCAGTGACCGAGACCTGCCGCCAGGCCCGTTCGCCGACCCCCGGCACCAGGTCGTCCCGGTCACCCGTGGTCGTCTCCTCGGCCCAGGCCCGCAGGCGCACCACCTGGGCGCCCAGGGCGGCCGTGGGCTCCCCCGCCTCGGTGACGCCGGGCAGCACGAACAGCGCGCCGGCGTCGTCGGCCGGGTAGCCGCCGGCCACCTTGTGCCGACACACATAGTTGTGCCAGCCCTTGAGCAGGGCGGTGCGGGCGGGGCGGGGCAGCACGGGCTCGAGCGCCGCGGCAACGACGGGCAGGTCGCGGGTCACGACCTGGCGCTGGAGCGCGAGGGTCGCCGTCGACACGACGACGCGGCTGCCCGTCGTCACCGCGTGGACGACGGCGGGCACGAGGTACCCGAGCGACTTGCCGGTGCCCGTACCGGCCTGGACGAGGAGGTGGTGCTCACCGGCGAGGGCGTCGGCGACCTCGCGGGCCATCCGGTGCTGGCCCTCGCGCCGCGCCCCGCCCATCTCGGCGACGGCGGCGTCGAGCAGCGCGTCGACGGCATGCGCCTCGTCCGCGGCACCCGGGACGTCGGCCGCATGACTCACCGGGTCAGGGTAGTCGGGTCAGGAGCCGCGCCCGACCGCCGCCTCGAGGAGCTCGGCGGCGAGCGCCTCGTCGACGCGGGCCCGCAGGGCGGTGCCCTCGGGCACGTGCTCGGCGGACTCGAGCTCCCCGTGCAGGTGCACCCGGCTCACGAGGTCGCCGCGGCCGTACGGGATCACGACGTCGACCGGGACGCCCGGGCGCGGCAGCCGGTCGGCCACCACCTCGCGCAGAGCGTCCAGGCCGAGTCCCGACCGCGCCGAGACGACGACGGCGCCCGGGTGCCTGGCCCGGAGCCCGGCGAGCGCGTCGGCGTCGGCGAGGTCGGCCTTGTTGAGGACGACGAGCTCGGGCACGTCGAGCGCGCCCGCGATGTCGGCGAGCACAGCCCGCACGGCGCGGATCTGCCCCTCGGGGTCGGGGTGCGCGGCGTCGACGACGTGCAGGAGGAGGTCGGCCTCGGCCACCTCCTCGAGCGTGGAGCGGAACGCCTCGACGAGCTGGTGGGGCAGCGATCGGACGAACCCGACGGTGTCGGTCAGCGTGTAGACCCGCCCGTCGGGCGTCTCCGCGCGGCGGACCGTCGGGTCGAGCGTCGCGAAGAGCGCGTTCTCGACGAGCACCCCGGCGCCGGTGAGGCGGTTGAGCAGCGACGACTTGCCGGCGTTCGTGTACCCGACGATCGCCACCGACGGCACCGCGTTGCGGCGTCGGGACGCGCGCTTGGTGGCGCGGGCAGGGGCCATCGCGTGGATCTCGCGGCGCAGACGTGCCATCCGGGTGCGGATCCGCCGCCGGTCGAGCTCGATCTTGGTCTCACCGGGGCCGCGCGAGCCGATCCCCGCGCCGCCGGCGACCCGCCCGCCTGCCTGCCGGGACATCGAGTCGCCCCAGCCGCGCAGGCGTGGCAGGAGGTACTCGAGCTGCGCGAGCTCGACCTGCGCCTTGCCCTCCCGCGACTTGGCGTGCTGGGCGAAGATGTCGAGGATCACGGCGGTCCGGTCGACGACCTTGACCTTGACCACGTCCTCCAGCGCCCGGCGCTGCGACGGCGCGAGCTCGCCGTCGACGATCACCGTGTCCGCCCCGCACGCCGCCACGAGCTCCGCGAGCTCGACGGCCTTGCCGGAGCCCAGGTACGTGCCCGGGTCGGGGTGCGCGCGACGCTGCAGCAGCCCGTCGAGCACCTCGGACCCGGCCGTCTCGGCCAGCGCCGCGAGCTCGCGCAGCGAGACCTCGGCGTCGTGCGCGCTGCCGCTGCTCCACAGCCCGACGAGCACGACCCGCTCGAGCCGCAGCGCCCGGTACTCGACCTCGGTGACGTCCTCGAGCTCGGTCGAGAGGCCGGCGACGCGCCGCAACGCGCTGCGCTCCTCGGCGTCGAGCTGGTCGCCGTCGTGGTCGGAGGGTGCGGCGTCCTCGTCGTGGAGCGCTGTGCCCGCACGGGCGAGGATCCGGGCGATGACGTCCTCGACGATCGCGTCCTCGTCGGGCCGCACGGGGGTGGTGTCCTTGTTCATCACCTCCACAGTGACACGGCGTGGCGCCGGGTCGCGAACCATTTCGCTCCGGGCGTCGCGGCGCCGCCGGGCGGCGCTCGGTACGCTCCCGGCCGTGCCCGCCTCGCCCGACGCCCCGCGTGACCTGCCCGACGTCGAGCACTACTTCACGGCCTCGCCCGCCGGCCCGCAGGAGCGACGGCGGATCGTCGTCCGCCTGGCGGGCCAGGACGTCGAGGTCGAGACCGCGGGCGGCGTCTTCTCCCCCGGCCGCCTCGACCTCGGCACCGAGGTCCTCCTGCGCGCCGTCCCGGCGCCTCCGCCGACGGGCGAGCTGCTGGACCTGGGCTGCGGATGGGGGCCGGTGGCCCTCACGCTCGCCCGCCGCTCGCCCGCCGCCCGCGTGTGGGCCGTCGACGTCAACGAACGGGCGCTGGACCTCGTCCGGTCCAACGCCGCCCGGCTGGGACTCCCGGGCGTCGTCGCGGCTCGACCGCAAGACGTGCCGGCCGACGTCCGGTTCGACGCGATCTGGTCGAACCCGCCCATCCGCGTGGGCAAGGCGGCGCTGCACGAGCTCCTGCGGACGTGGCTGCCGCGGCTGCGGCCGGGCGGCCGCGCCCACCTCGTGGTCCAGCGCAACCTCGGCGCGGACTCCCTCCAGGCCTGGCTCGCCGCGCAGTGGCCGGGCGCCGTCGACGTCGCCCGGCTCGCCGGCGCGAAGGGCTACCGCGTGCTCGAGGTCGTCGCGCGCGACGACGCCGGGGAGGGGGCGCTCAGCGGAGCGTGACGTCCCCGACGAGCCGTGCGGGACCACCGAGCTCGACGTGGTCGCCCGGCAGCGCCCGGACGACGAGCTCGCCGCCGGGGACGAGGACCCGCCAGACGTCGGGCGCGCCGGGGCCCGCCCAGGCCCGCACGGCCATCGCGGCCGCGCACGCCCCGGTCCCGCACGAGCGCGTCTCCCCCACCCCGCGCTCGTGCACCCGCATCCGCACGACCCCGACCGTGGTCCCGCCGACGGTCTCCTCCCCCAGCGGGACGACGAGCTCGACGTTCGTCCCCTCGGGCGGTGCCGGCTCCACCAGCGGCGAGCGGGTGAGGTCGGCCGCCGCGAGCTCGTCGAGGCCGGCCAGGGCCACCACGGTGTGCGGGTTCGGCACCGCGACCCGCAGGCCGGGCCGCAGGTCCGGCAGCCCGGCGACGGCGACCGTGACGTCGTACCCCGCAGCGAGCGCCTCGGCGCCACCGGGGAGCACCCAGGTGCCCAGGTCCGCGGCCAGGGTGCCGCCGTCGCGCCGCACGCGGAGCGCGCCACCGCGGGTGCCGACGACCACCTCGCCGCCGTCGGGCAGGTCCACCAGCCCACGGTCGGCGAGGAAGGCGACGAAGACCCGCAGCCCGTTGCCGCACATCTCGGCGACGGAGCCGTCGGCGTTGCGGTAGTCCATGAACCACTCGGCGCGCGGCTCGACGCCGAGCAGCGCCCGACCCTCCGGCAGGCGCGCCGAGCGCACGGCGCGGATGACGCCGTCGGCCCCCACGCCGGCACGGCGGTCCGCCAGCGCCCGCACCGCCTCCGGGCCGAGCGGGACCTGGCCGTGGGGGTCGGCCAGCAGGACGAAGTCGTTCTCCGTGCCGTGGCCCTTGACAAGCCGCTCGCCACGGGCGGCGAGCTCGCGGGCGACGGCGGAGAGCGGGTCGGCGGGGTCGGTGCTCACGGCAGGAGCGTACGCAGGGCGGCGCGCGCGGTCTCCTCGGGCCCGGCCGCCACGTCGAGCCACACGATGCGGGCGTCCCGGCGGAACCACCGCTCCTGCCGGCGCGCGAGCCGCCGGGTCGCGAGCACGGTCGCGTCGACCGCCTCCTCGCGGCCGAGCGCACCGGTCAGGACGGCGAGGGCCTCGGCGTAGCCGACGGCGCGCGACGCCGTCCTGCCGAGCGACCCGTGCGCCGCGACGAGCGCCTCGACCTCCTCGACGAGCCCGGCGCGGAACATCGCCCTCGTCCGGCGCTCGATGCGCTCGTCCAGAGCCGCCCGGTCGAGGCGCAGCCCGAGACGCACGGCCGGGACAAGGGTGGCGTCCTGCGGCAGACGGGCCCGGAACGGCTCGCCGGTCAGCCGGACGACCTCGAGGGCCCGGACGACGCGCCGCACGTTCGCGGGCTCGATGGCCGCTGCGGCCTCCGGGTCGAGCGCCGCGAGCTCGGCGTGCAGGGCCCGCGCACCGTCGCGCTCCGCCCGGGCCTCGAGCTCGGCGCGCAGGTCCTGGTCCGTGCCCGGGAACGCGAGGTCGTCGAGCGCGGCCGCGACGTACAGGCCGGACCCGCCGACGAGGAGCGGGCGCCGCCCGCGGGCACCGATCGCCTCCAGGTCGCACCGCGCCTCGCGCTGGTAGGCCGCGACGCTGGCCTCCTGGGTGACGTCCAGCACGTCGATCTGGTGGTGCGGCACGCCGCGACGCTCGGCGGGCGGCACCTTCGCCGTCCCGACGTCCATCCCCCGGTACAGCTGCAGGGCGTCCGCGTTGACCACCTCGCCGGCGAGCGCGACGGCGAGGTCGAGCGCGAGGTCCGACTTGCCCGTCGCCGTCGGGCCGACGACGGCGACGACGGTCCCCTCCTCCACGGGCAGGACCGTACCGCGCGGGCGACCGGGTGCCGGCGCC
>JBDIAU010000003.1:0-26850 GCA_039812565.1 Beutenbergiaceae bacterium | reverse complement strand
GGCGGCGGTCCGGCATGCGCCCGCGCGGCGCCGTCCGCGTCGTCGGGCCGGGCCCGGCGCGCGGCGATCACACTGCCGATCTCCCGGGCCAGCCGCGCCCAGACCTCCTCCGTCGCGCCGAGGAGCCGGGCCTGCGAGGCGCCCACCTGCCAGCCGGCCCGCCCGCCGCTCTTCTCGTGCAGGGTCTGGATCGCCGTCGCGACGTGCACCGGGTCCAGGTAGCTCGTGTCGAGGGTCGCGACCAGGCCGACGCGCGTCGTCGCCGGCGCCACCCGGCAGGCGACGCGGGCGGCGTCGAGGCGGCTCGCCGTCGTCCGCACCGGCGCGTACGCGAGGGCGAGCTCGTCGTCGAACGCCACGAAGTCGAGGCCGCCGCGCTCGGCGAGGCGGGCGAGGTCGATGACCCGCTGGACGTCGATCTCGGCGCGGGCGTCGTCGCCGGTGGGCGCCCACGGCGACGGCGAGGCGCCGACCGACGTCAGGTCCAGGCCGAGCGTGAGGGCCTGGGCGGCGGGCCGGACGACCGCGGCGAGGATCGTCGTCGACGGCGCAGCGGTCCGGCGACGATCGGAGGGGACGAGGAGCTCGGTCATGGTCGGAGGTCTTCCTTCGCGATGGGGCGCCGCCGCCTGGGTAGCCCCTCGGCTCGCGCGGGTGCGCGTCATCGAGGGTGCGGCCGGCTCAGGGCTCGTGCTGGGCGTCATGGACGCGATGCCGCCCGCCGGTCGTTCGGCGGTCGGCGCGGGGTCAGGTGTCAGGCCTGACAGCAGCAGCGCGTCGTCGCGCCGCTCATTCGCACCCAGCACATTCGGGCACGGCGAAGGGTGGCCGGGCTCGTCGGGTAAGCCGTCACGCTCACGTGTCGTTCCCCCATCCCCCGCGGTCGCGGGGTCTGCGCTTGCACCGTCGGGCAGCCGGTGCCGGGTCTCCTCCCGGGGCACCCCTCCGCGCGGGGTTGCCGGCCAGCTAGCCGGGGCTTGTCGCTGGCGCTCTTGACCGTCTTAGGAAAGTTAGGTCGTCCTGCGGTACCTGTCAACCTGGTCGGAGTACCCGTCATCGGCCGCCTCGCCGCAGGTCGGAGGCCGGTCGGCGGTCTTCGGGCCGGTCAGGACGACTGCTCGAGCGCCTGGGCGACGTCGTCCATCAGGTCCTCGACGTCCTCGAGGCCCACCGACAGCCGCACGGTCGACTCGCTGATCCCGACCAGCCGGCGACCCTCCGCGCCCACCTTGCGGTGCGTCGTCGTCGGCGGATGCGTGATGAGCGACTTCGCATCGCCCAGGTTGTTCGAGATGTCGATCAGGCGCAGCGCGTCGAGGAAGGCGAACGTCCGCGCCTTCGCCGCGGCGTCGTCGGACCCGGCGGGGACGCCGAGCGTGAACGTGACGACGGTCCCGCCGGACTCCATCTGGGCCTTGGCCAGGCCGACCTGCGGGTGGGAGTCGAGGAACGGGTAGCGCACGTCGACCACCTCCGACCGGCCCTGCAGCCACTGCGCGAGGCGCAGCGCCGCGGCGCTCTGCGCCCGCACCCGCAGCGCGAGCGTCTCCAGCCCCTTGAGCAGCACCCAGGCGTTGAAGGCGCTCATCGACGGGCCGGTGTTGCGGATCAGCGTGGTGACGCGGCCGTCGACGAACTCGCGGGGCCCGAGGATCGCGCCGCCCATCACCCGGCCCTGGCCGTCGATGTGCTTGGTCGCGGAGTAGACGACCACGTCGGCGCCGAGCTCGAGCGGGCGCTGCAGGATCGGCGTCGCGAACACGTTGTCCACGACGACGACGGCGCCCGCCGCGTGCGCCAGCCTGGTCACCTCGGCCACGTCCACGATGTCGAGCATCGGGTTCGACGGGGTCTCGAGGAAGACCACGTCCGCGGGGGTCGCGAGCGCCTCCGCCCACGACTCCAGCCGGTGGGCGTCCACGTAGTCGGTGCGGACCCCGTAGCCGCCGAGGATCTCGTTGAGGACGACGACGGTGCTGCCGAACAGCGCCCGGCCGGCCACGATCCGCGCGCCCGGCCTGGCGGCGAGCGCGGCGAGCGTGACGAAGACCGCGGCCATCCCGGTCGCGGTCGCGTAGCACGCCTCGGCGCCCTCCATCAGGCGCAGGCGCTCCTCGAACGTCGTGATCGTGGGGTTGCCGTAGCGGGAGTAGACGTACCGGTCGAGCTCGCCCGCGAAGGCGGCCTCGGCGTCGGCGGCCCGCGGGTAGACGTAGCCCTGGGTGAGGAAGAGACCTTCGGCGGTCTCCTCGAACTCGGTGCGGACCAGGCCGCCGCGGACGGCGAGCGTGTCCGGGCGCCGTCCCGACGGGTCGAAGACGCGCGTCACGACGGCCGCCCGCGGCGACACCGGCAGGTGCTCATCGGGCGCCGCCAGCCTCGTCGAGCACCTCCGGGAGCACGACGGCCTGGGCGACGATGACGCGGTCGCCGTCGAACGTGGCGGCCGGGGAGCCGTGGAGCCGGTAGCCGTCGGCGAGCGCGGCGCTGACGCGCTCGCAGAACGAGCGGTCGTCCGGCCCGGTGAGCAGGCGGTAGCGCAGGCGCCCGTCGGGGGCGGCGCTTGCACCGTCGGGCGGCGTCATGCGTCCTCCATCGTCTCCGGCGGTAGCACCCTCGCCCGGGCCGGGGGGTTGCTGCAGCGTCGTCGAGCCAGGTCTCTCGGCTGCTCTGGATGGTCGCGCCGATGCTAGGGCGCACCGCAGAGGGCGGCCAAATCCCGGGACGGCGCGTCCGGCGACGGCCGTCGCCGCCTGTGCCGGGCGTCAGTACCGGATCTGGAAGCCGTGCTCGCCGCGGGGGGACTCCTCCCGGACGTCCACCGAGCTCACGGTCGCGTGCGGCGGGCCCACACGCACCCAGCCGAGCATCCGCGCCACCGGCTCGGCGTCGCCCTCGAAGACGGCCTCGACGTCGCCGTCGTCGAGGTTGCGCACCCACCCGTGCACGCCGAGCTCGCGGGCCCGGTACTCGCACCAGAAGCGGAAGCCGACGCCCTGCACCCACCCGTGCACCACCACGTGCCGTCGGATCATGGGGGCCACGCTACGCGCCGCCATCCCGTCTCCGTCGAGGTCGCCACCTCCGCCGAGGTCGCACCCCCGGCCCGAGGTCGCACCTCCCAGGGTGCGACCTCGGGCCGGGGGTGCGACCTCGCGGGAATGGGGCGGCGCCGCGCGGCGTTTCGCCGGGACCTGCCCCGCTCGCCCCGACCCACACGCCCGACCCGGAGAGACCTGATGACCGCCGACGACCTCCTCGACCCCCGGACCTCGATGGCCGCGGTCACCCTCCACGTCGAGGACCTCGACCGGATGACCGCGTACTACCGGGACGCCATCGGCCTCGAGGAGACGCCACCGGCCGGCGGCGAGGCCGGCGACGGCGCCGCCGTCACCCTCGGCCGCGCCGGCGTGCCCGTCGTCACGCTCGTGCGGACGCCGGGGCTCCCCCGGCCGCGACCGGGCTCGGCCGGGCTCTTCCACACCGCGATCCTGTTCGCCGACGAGGCCGCGCTCGCCGCCGCCGTCGCCTCCGTCGCGACCACGGCGCCCGGCACGTACGTCGGCTCCGCCGACCACCTCGTCAGCCAGGCCTTCTACTTCACCGACCCCGAGGGCAACGGCGTCGAGCTGTACGCCGACCGGCCCCGCGACCGGTGGCGCTGGTCCGCCGGCCGGGTCGCGATGGACACCCTCCCGCTGGACCCCCACGCCTTCCTCGGCGCGCACCTCGAGCCGGGCTGGACCCTCGGCGGGGGGCGCCCGGAGATCGACCCCCGGGCGGGCGGCGCCGTCGTCGGCCACGTGCACCTGCAGGTGGGCGACGTGCCCACGGCGCGGACGTTCTACGTCGACGCCCTCGGCTTCGAGGTCACGGGCGAGTGGCACGGCGCGCTCTTCGTCGCCGCGGGCGGGTACCACCACCACATGGCCGTCAACTCGTGGCGCAGCCGGGGCGCGGGGCCGCGCGCGGCCACCCTCGGCCTCGGCGAGGTGCAGGTGGTCGTGCCCGAGGCCGACGACGTCGCCGCCCTCGCCGCCCGGCTGCGCGACCGCGGCCTCACCTGGGAGGACGACGGCGCCGAGCTGCGGGTCCGCGACCCGTGGCGCAACCTCGTCCGGGTCCGCGCCGCGTAGCGCCACCGCCGTCGCCGGGTGCCGCGTTCGTCTCACGAGCCAAGAGGCTCCCGTCCCGCGCTCCGGGGACGATGATGCGGGCATGAGCGCCGCCGGCCACGTCTCCGAACCCGTCCCCGACGCCCTGGGGCCCGACTGGGTCGCGCGCACGATCACCCTGCCGCCCGACCCGGAGGGCGAGGTGGTCACCACGGTCGTCAGCCGCGCCTCCGGCCCGCGGCACGACCGCGCCGTCCTCTTCGTGCACGGGTACGTCGACTACTTCTTCCACACCGAGCACGCCGCCCGCTGGGAGGAGCACGGCTACGACTTCTACGCCGTCGAGCTGCGCAAGTACGGGCGTTCCCTGCGACCGCACCAGACGCCCAACGACGTGCGCGACCTGCGGGTGTACGGCGCCGACATCGCGGCGGCGCTCGCCGTCGTCCGCGGCGAGCACACGGCGGGGGCGCCGGTGGTGCTCCTCGGCTCCAGCACCGGCGGGCTCGTCACGAGCCTGTGGGCCCACGCGCACCCGGGCGGGGTGGATGCCCTCGTCCTCAACTCGCCGTGGCTCGACCTCAACGAGAGCTGGTTCGAGCGGACCGTCCTGACCTGGGTGATCGACGTCGTCGGGTGGTTCACGCCCCGGCTGCGGATCGGCGAGCTCGCCCCGTACTACGGCCGCGCGTTGCACGTCGGCACCGGCGGCGCGTGGGACTACGACCTGCGCTGGAAGCCGCACGACGGCTTCGGGATCCGAGCCGGCTGGTTCCGCGCGATCCGCCGCGGCCACGCCCGCGTCAAGCGCGGCCTGGCCATCGAGGTCCCCGTCCTCGTGTGCGCGTCAGAGCGCAGCGGTCCGAACGACCGCGAGTCCCCGGCGCTGGCCGACTCCGACTGCGTGCTCGACGTCGAGCACATGGCCCGCTACGGACCGGGACTCGGGCGTGAGGTCACCGTGGTACGGATCGAGGGCGGGATCCACGACCTGGCGCTCTCGGCTCCCGGTCCGCGGGGGGAGTACGAGCGCGCCGTGTTCGCCTGGCTGGACCGGGTCTTGCCACGCTGACGTCTCACAGGGTTCTCACAGCGATCATCGAGGGAACGATCTGACGGTGCGTCATCTACTCTGGACGCCCGAGCAGGATCAGGAGGGACCCCCGTGGCGACCCACACCCTGACCAGCCTCACGGACGACATGGACGGCAGCCCTGCCGCCACGACGATCCGCTTCGGCTACCAGGGCAGCTTGTACGAGATCGACCTCTCCGAGGCCAACGCGACCGCGTTCGCGGACGCGCTCCAGCCCTACCTCGACGCCGCCCGCGTGGTCCGCGGTCGGCTGTACGGCCCCGTCCCGTCGGGCCCGATGGGCCCGGACGCCAAGACCGTCCGAGCCTGGGCCCGCAACGCCGGGCTCGAGGTGCCCGCGCGCGGGCGCATCCCCGCGAACGTCCTCGCGGCCTACCGGCAGGCGCACACCGGCGGCCGTCGGCCCTGACGGATCAGGGCCGACGGATCAGGGCCGACGGGTCAGGGCCGACGGGTCAGGGCCGACGGGTCAGGGCCGACGCGCCGCGGCGGCCCGCGTCGCGGCGGGGCAGGCCTCCAGTCAGCCCGACGTGGGCGACGCGGCCGCCGGCTCGACGGCCACCGGAGCCGGTGGTCGGGCGAGCAGCTCGACCAGCCCGACGAGCAGGCCGGCGACGACGGCGACCGTCACGATCAGCGCGGGCGTCGGCGTCGCCGCGAGGAGCACGACGAGCGCCGCGAGGGCGACGATCACCACCCGCAGCGCGCGGCGGTACCGGTAGAGCCAGGCCCCGACGGGTCCGGTGCTCACGCCGCGGTTGTCCCCCCACGCGCGCAGGGACGCGAAGCCGCGCCCGAGGCCGGCGCGCAGCGTCCGCGCGCTGTCGCTCCCGCCGGCGAGGTACGCGACCAGGGCGACCACCAGCCCGGCAACACCCACGGTGCGCAGGGCGGCACGGATGAAGAGGACGACCTGGTCGAAGACCACCTCGGCCGCGTCGAGCCGCTCGATCTTGCCGGCGAGCGCGCCGAGGTAGGCCGTGCGACCGATGCTCAGGCCGAGCCCGAGGACCACCATCGCGAGCGCCAGGGCCAGGCCCGCGACCATGAGAGCACGCCACCGTCGCACGGCGACCAGGACGCCCGCGGCGATGAGGCCGAGACTCAGCCACGGCAGCCAGGTGCCCAGCAGCACCACGGCGTTGTAGGCGTTGCGCAGCTGCACGAGCTGCGTGGTCTGGACGATCACGAACGACGCGTTGATCTCCGGGATGTTGGCGGCGACCCCGAGGCCGGCGTCGACGAGCGCCGTCTTGACCTGCTCGATGACACCCTTGAGCTGCACGGACAGGGCGCCGTCGTCGCTCAGCTGCAGGACGGTGCCCTGGCGACCCTGGAGGACGTCCACGAGCTGCTCGTGGGCCACCCGGTTGGCGTCGAGCCAGACCGTCTCGAAGGCGTCGCTCTCCACGACGCGGGACGTCATGTTCCGGACGAAGCCTTCGATGCCGCTGGTCAGGGAGCCCTCGAGCAGGGTGAGGGCCTGCGAGGCGCGATCCAGGCCGCGGTCCTGGAGCGAGGTGCTGACGTCGTCCACCAACGTGGGGACGTCGATCTTCGCCATGATCTCTTCGGTCACGCGGTTCTCGAGCGCCGACTGAAGAACGGGGTTCGAGGCCAGGGGGCCGATCGTGGCGAGGTAGCGGTCGGTGTCGGTGAGCTCGCGCTGCGCCCAGTGCGCGACGACCGCGGCGGGTGCCAGGAGCACCCCGATCGTGATCAGGACGACCGCGGCCGTGGCTCGAGCCCAGTGCCGGCGCGGTCGCACCCCGCCCGGGGTGCCGGCGGTCGGTTCCGCCTCACGCTCGGCGATCGTCGTGCGGAGCGCGGCGTTCTCGCGCTCCAGCTCCTCCAGGCGAGCGGCGACGTCGTCGCCACCCGTCCCGCCCGCACTGCTCGGCGTCTCGGCCATGGGTCCTCCTCGGGTGCGGGCGTCATCCTGCCACCGTCGCCTGACAAGGGAGCACGGTCGGCGTGCCGACGTCAGCGTGGCGCCTCACCAGGCGGAGGACCCGCGGCCGGACCGCGAGTTCGCGGCGGCTACGACTCGCCGTCGTGCAGGTGCTCCTGCGCCTTGCGCTGCGCCTCGACCACGCGCTGGTGCTGGCGGGGGTCGTAGTCCGGCGTGCCCTGCTTCTCGAGCTCGATGCGGCTCTGGCGGGCCGCCTCGGCGAGCTTGTGGTCCTCGGTCTTGTCGCTCATCGCCCTCTCCCGTCCTCGGGTGCGTCCGGCGGATCGGTTGCCACGCTAGGGATCCGCGCAGGTCCCCGCAAGGACTTCGGCACCTCACCTCTCCGCCGAACGCACCCATGGTCGGCCGAGATGCCGGTTTGCGCCGACCAGAGGTGCGTTCGGCGGAGGCGGGGTGGGCGGGGACGGCGGTCCCTTGCCGAACCGAGACCCGTCGGCCGAGGCTGGCGGCATGGCCACCCGCGCCCGTCGCCTCGCCGCCACCGCCTCGGTGGCGCTCGCCGTCGGGCTCGCCGGCTGCACGGCGCCGACCGACGTCCCGACGACGCCGCCCGGACCGACCGCGACGAGCTCCCCCTCCGCGTCCCCCAGTCCGTCCGCCACGCCTTCGCCGACGCCGAGCCCCCCGCAGGCGACGACGTCGCCCACGCCCTCCCCGCCGGCGCCGGCGCCCGGGGTGCCGGCCGCCCTCGCCGGGCAGGACGTCGAGCGGATCCCGACCCAGGACGACGTCGTCGCGCTCACCTTCGACTGCGGCGCGAGCGACGCGGGCGTCGCCTCGATCCTCGCCACACTGGCCGCCGAGGGCGTCCCGGCCACGTTCTTCGCCACCGGCGACTTCGCCCGGACCTACCCGGGCGACCTCGCCGCCGTCGCCGCGGCCGGGCACCGGCTCGGCAACCACTCCGACACGCACGCCCACTACCCGCAGCTGACGAACGCGCAGATCGCCGCAGATCTCGCCCGGGCGGAGGACGCGATCGTCGCCGCAGCGGGGCGGGGTGCGGCGCCCCTGTTCCGGTTCCCCTACGGCGACCGGACCCCGGCCGACGTCCGGGCCGTCAACGCGGCGGGCTACCTGCCGGTGCGCTGGACCGTCGACTCCCTCGGCTGGCAGGGCACGGACGGCGTCGGGTCGGCGGACGCCGTGACGCAGCGCGTCCTCGCGGCCGCGGCCCCGGGCGCCGTCGTCCTCATGCACGTCGGCGCCAACCCGGACGACGGCACCACGTTCGACGCCGACGCCCTGCCCGCCGTGATCGCCGGTCTCCGGGCCCGGGGGTACGGGTTTGTCACCCTCGACGCCCTGCTCACCTGAGCCCGCCCCCTCAATCCCCCCGCCGAACGCACTCTTGGTCGGCCGAAACCCGGGTTTCGGCCGACCAAGAGTGCGTTCGGCGGGTGGGGGGCGGGGCGGGGGCGGTCAGGCGAAGCCGTGGGCGACCCTCGACGCCAGCTCCTGGGCCTTGAACTGGGTGAACCGCGGCAGGAACTTGTCCCAGTCGATGAGGTGGGAGTCGAGCTCCGGGCCGTCGATGCAGGCGTGCTTGCGCACGAGCTTCCCGTCGATCGTCACCGGCACCATGCACGCCCCGCACATGCCGGTGGCGTCCACCATGATCGAGTTGAGGCTCGCCACGGTGGGGACCCCGTACGGCCGGGTGAGGTCGGACACCGCCCGCATCATCAGCGGCGGACCGATCGTCACGACCTCCGCGATCCGTCGGCCCTCGCCGCGCCGGTTCGCCTCGAGCATCTCCTGCAGCGGGGTGGTGACGAAGCCCTGCACGCCGGCGGTGCCGTCGTTGGTGGCGACGACGACGTCGAGCAGGTCGCCGAACTCCGCCTGCAGCCGCCCGACGCGTTCGTCCGCACCCATCCAGAACATCAGCCCCGCCGAGCGGAAGCCGGCGACCAGCGTGACGTGGTTCCCGAGCCGCAGGTGCGCGCGCATGATCGGGAACACCGGCGGCAGGCCGAGGCCGCCCGCCGTGAAGACCACGGTCGCGTCGTCGTCGTACCGGTGCACGTCGCTGGCGCGCCCGAGCGGGCCGGCGATCCCGGCGAACGCCTCGCCGGGCGCCATCTGGTTGATCTCCAGGCTGCTCGTCCCGACGCCCTGCACCACGAGCGTGATCGTGCCCGCGTCGGCGTCCCAGTCCGCGAGCGTCAGCGGGATGAGCTCGCCGTCCGGCCGCGGCAGGACGCGGACGAACTGCCCGGCCTGCGCGGCGTGCGCCACCATCGGCGAGCGCACGGTGAACTCCTCGATGCCGTCGCTCAGCGGGGCGCGGGCGAGGATGGTCTGCTCCCCCGACGCCAGGTCCGTGTACGCCAGCGCGCTGGCCACCCGGTCGCGGACCTCGCTCGCCGGCAGGTCCACCTCGCCGAGGATCTCGCGCGCCGCGGACTGCCCGTCGCCGGCGGCGCGGATGGCCGTGGAGCCGCCCCGCGCGGCGTCGCCGCCGGTGTAGACGCCCGGCACGGACGTCTCCTGAGAGCCCTCGTGGTCGAGCTCGATGGTCCCCCAGCGCGACGTGCGCAGGCGCGGCTCGGAGTCCTTGATGATCGGGTTGGCGTCGTTGCCGAGCGCCATGATCACCAGATCCGCCCGGACAGTCTCCGAGAGCCCGGTCCGCACCGGCCGACGGCGGCCGGAGGAGTCGGGCTCGCCGAGCTCCATGACGTCGAGCGTCGCCGCGGTGACCACGCTCGCGTCGTTGCCGAGGAACTCCGACGGCCCGCGCAGGACCTGAAGCGCGATCCCCTCCTCGAGGGCGTGGTGCAGCTCCTCGACCCGGGCCGGCATCTCGGCCTGGGTGCGCCGGTAGACGATCGTCACGTTGCCGCCGAGGCGGCGGGCCGTGCGGGCGGCGTCCATCGCGGTGTTGCCGCCACCGATGACGAGGACCTCCTTGCCGGCCGTCGCCGGCAGCGGCGTCTCGTGATCGGGCCGGGCGGCCTGCATGAGGTTGACGCGGGTGAGGAACTCGTTCGCCGACATGACGTTGACGAGGTGCTCCCCCGGGACGTTCATGAACCGCGGCAGGCCGGCGCCGCTGCCGACGAAGATCCGCAGGAAGCCGGCGTCCCTCAGGTCCTGCAGCGTGCCCGTCTTGCCGACGACGAAGTTCGTGACGAACCGCCCGCCGAGGGTCCGGATCTTGCCGACGACGTCGTCGATGAGCTCGTTCGGCAGCCGGAACTCGGGGATGCCGTAGCGGAGCACGCCGCCGAGGGCGTGGAAGGCCTCGAAGACCGTCACGGGGAAGCCCTCGGCCGCGAGCAGGTAGGCGTTGATCAGGCCGGACGGCCCGGACCCGACGATGGCGACGGGCGGCCGCGTGGCCGCGGTCCACGGGTCCACCGCCTGCCGGCGGCGGCCGGTCGACCCGCCGGCGAGCTTCTCGCGCTCCGGCAGGAACCACTCGATCTGACCGATCGCGATCGGCACCTTCTGCAGGCAGACTCCCTGGCACTGCAGCTCCTGCGGGCAGACCCGGCCGGTCACGTCGGGCAGCGGGTTGCTCTGCTCGACGAGCTCGAGCGCCTCCCGGAACCGACCCTGCCCGACGAGCTCGAGCACCTGCGGGATGTGGATCGAGACCGGGCAGCCGCCGGTGGGCTCCTTGTGCCCAGCGAGGAAGACCCCGAGCTCGCACGGCTTCTCGGCGCACTGCTTGTCGCGCAGCACCTCGAGCCAGACGAACAGGTCCACCTCGCGGGGCGTGTAGCCCTGCGTGAGGTAGCCGAGGTAGCCCTGGTTGACCAGGCCGAAGTCGGTCGCCCGCTCGTCGGGCTCGCGGATGTACGGCGGGATGCTCTGCCCCGCCGGCCAGTCCACCGAGTAGCCCGCGAACATCGGGTACCGGTCCGACAGGTGCGCGTCGAGACCGCGGACGAACTTGCGCTTCATGCCCAGCGGCAGGTTCCAGACGAACCGCATGAGCACGGTGCTCGCGTCGTCCCCGCGCAGCAGCATCGCCCACAGCGTCCGGACGAACTCCGCGCCGAGCTCGGGCTGCTGGAACTCCCACGCCACGGCCTGGACGCCCTCGGCGATGAACACGTCGCGGAACGCCCGTGGCTGGGCCAGGAGCCGCCGCTCGAGGAGCGCGAGCTGGCTGTAGAAGGTCTCGACCTCCTCCGACTCCTCGAGCTCGGCCACCTCGGCGCGGCGCGCCTCGAGCGCCGACGTCGCCTCGACGTACCGCAGGAGGTCCTCCCGGGCCTGCGGCTGCCCGGCCGCCGGGGCGGGCGACGTCGTCGTCATCGGATGATCTCCGCGTCGCAGGTGGCCTTGACCCGCTCGATGCGCGCGCTGAGCTCGGGCGTGATCCGCACCTTCTCGACGGCGCCGGGGATCATCCGGGCGACCGTGCGGGCCTGCCCGTCGATGACCACGGTCGTCTTCTCGAAGAGCTGCGGCAGCTCCTGGTAGCAGGTGCCGCAGTCCGTGCACAGCGGCTGGTCCGCGGGGTCCAGCCAGACCGGGGCGTCGAGGACGCCGACGGCGGACGGGGCGGGCGCCGTCGCCGTCGCGGGCGCCGGCGCTCCCGCACCGAGGCCACCGAGCACGCCGCCGAGGCCGGCCGGTGCGCGGCTCGCGGTCGCGAGCTGCGACATCGCCCGCGCCAGGTCGTCCAGCGAGGACTCCCGGGTGGCCAGCGCCTCGTCGTACTGCGCCTGCAGGGCGGCGACGTCGGCCGCGTGGGACGCCGAGAGCAGCGCCTCGTGCCGCCCGGACAGGTACTGCAACGTCTGCCAGTACCGCTTGCGGTCCTCGACGAGGGCCACGATCGACGGCGAGCACCACACCTTGATGAGGCGGCGCGCGTCGTCGGTCGCGTGGACGAACGGCACCGCGTCCGCCCGGGCGGCGGCCGCCAGCTCGACGTACTCGTCGATCGGCACGGCGCTCGCCTCCTCCTCGGCCCGCAGGCGGCGGAACTGCTTCGCGAACCGCACCTCCCCGAGGGCGAAGACGGCGGGCGTGAGCGGCGTCTGCAGCAGCCGGACCTGCCCGTCGGCGTCGAGGTGCTCGATGGTGCTGGTGGTCCAGGTCGAGTCGACGTCCGGGTTGCCGTCGATCGAGAACCGGTCCAGGAGGGTCGGGCCCCGGCGCGGGTCGTGGACGAACAGCGGGTGCATCCGGCTCTCGACGGCGAGCCGCGCCCGGGCGTTCGACGACGCCTCCGGGATGCCGTGCTCCGAGCCGCAGGGCGTGTAGACGTCCATGACGGACGGGGCCGACGAGTACCGCAGGAAGTCCATCGTGGTCGCGAGGTAGTGCCCGTGCAGGGCGGTGCTCGTGGCGCACGCGAAGACGCCCGGGTGGAAGGACGCCAGCAGGCCGAGCTCCTTGCGGGACTCGTGCTTGCCGTCGTGCGCCCGGCCGAACCGCGCGAGGTCGGAGTCCTGCCCGGTGTAGCTCGACGTCGAGGCCTGCCCGCCGGTGTTCGAGTACGCGCCGGTGTTGAGGACCATGACCTTGATCGGCGTCGGCGTCGCGAGGACGCGGGACATCGCGCCGAAGCCGATGTCGTACGTCGCGCCGTCGCCGCCGATCGTCAGCACGGTCGGGAGCAGGGCGAGCTCCGCGGGCGTGAACTGCTCCCACGTGAGCGTGCGCAGCTCGGGGCCGTGCCGCGCCTCGTCGTACGCGCCGTCGAGCTCGAGGGACGCGGTCCGCAGCGCCTTGACGTCCTCGACGGCCTGGGCCGAGATGCCCTCGAAGATGCCCTTGGCCAGCGGCTGAGCGTCCTGGAAGAGGCTGTTCACCCACGGGTCGAGGTACGGGTTGAACGGCATCGTCGAGGCGTAGACGCTGCTGCAGCCGGTGGAGTTGGCGATCACGGTGGACGCCGGGCCGTTGCCGGTGGGGCCGCCCTCGTAGAGGTAGAGCCGGCGCTCCAGCGTGGCGAGCGTGCCCTCGACCCGGGCCCGCCGCGCCACCTCGTCGGCGCCGAGGGCCTCGCTGAGCTCGTGGAGCCGGGCCACGAGGGTCTCCAGCTCGCGCTGGTGCGCCCGACGGCGCTCGTCGCCGAGCGCGTGGCTCGTCGCCATGACGAGCCGGATCGCCGTGACCTCGCCGCAGCCGCGGCAGGCGCCGTGCCCGCCCGTGGTCGAGTAGAAGTTGGCCCGGTCGAGCAGGAGTCGCTTCGCGTCGCCGTCGGGCGCCGTCGCACCCTCGACGAACCGGGCCGGCGTCGCCGGGAGCGCCGCGAGCACCTCGAACCGGTCCTGCAGGCCGGTGAGCACGTCGTCGTCCTGGTCGATCGGCGTGAGAGCGCCGGGGCCGCAGACGTCCACGCACTCCAGGCAGCCGGTGCACTTCCAGGGGTCGACCGTGGCCGAGAACAGCGCGCCGGTGCCGGGGACCGCCCGCTCCATCGCGTCGAAGAACGGCCGGGTGCGGGCCACCGGGAAGGTGGCCAGCTCGGCGACGAGCGCGTCGAGGTGGCGCGCCGTCGTCGGCCGCTCGGGCGCGAGCGTGGCGACGGCCTGGGCGACGAGCTCGTGGAACGCGGGCGCCTCCTTCTGCGCCCGGTAGGCCTCGCGGACCCGCTCCGCCAGCGGGTAGACCAGCGCCCGCAGCGCGGCGCGCTGCGGCTCCGTGACGTCGAGCCGCGCGATCGCCGTCAGCAGCAGGTCGTGCAGCTCGTGGACGGTGTTGGGGATCGCGGCGTCGGGGCACACGAGCGCGCACTCCATGCAGCCCGTGCACAGGTCGGCGTGGAACTGCGGCACCGTCCGGCGGAACAGGCCCTTGTCCTTGGTCGCCGCCGTGCCCGTGGGCATGAACAGGCCGGCGCCGGGCAGGACGGGCGCCTCGCCGATGGTGCCCTCGCGGAACGGCCGGGCGGCGAGGTTCTCGTAGTACGCCGGGTCGAAGAGCGCGCTCGGCCGGGTCGCGAACGCGCTCGCGCACATCGAGGCGGAGACGGCCGCGCTGCGGACGACCCGCGCGGCCGAGCCCTCGGCGTCGATCGCGACGAGCTCCGGGGCGTCGTAGTCCACCGCGCGGGTGGCCTCGATGCCCTCGACGATGACCGCCATGTTGCCCTCGACGACGGCCTCGCCCTTGCGCCCGAACTTCTTGACGATCTGCGCGCGGACCTTCTCCTGCACCACCTCGGCGGGGGCGCCGGCCCGGACGCGGTCCACGTGCCCGACGACGGCGCCGATGAAGGCGATGCCCATCATCCGGGTCTCGAGGTCCGGCGTCGGCGCGTGCCGCTTGGCGACGTCGAACGCGTCGACCACGAGGAACTGGATGTGCTTGTCCCGGATGGTCCGGCGGGCGTACCGCGGCAGCGAGCGCCACGTGTCCGCAGGCGAGACGTCGGACTGGAGGATGAAGGTGCCGCCCTCGACCAGGCCCTTGAGCGGGTTGGTGTGGATGAACGCCTTGTGGTCGGGCGAGACCACCACCTCGACGTCCTCGAGCTCCGCGTTGGTGATGAGGACGGGCTCCGGGCTGAGGGTGATGTAGTAGTTCGTCGGTGCGCCGCTCTTCTCCGAGCCGTACTTCGGCGCCGACTTCGAGTGCATGCCCAGCACGCCGGCGAGGATGTCGGTGAGGAGCTTGCCGGTGGCGACCGTGCCGTACCCGCCGACGGAGTGGAAGCGCAGCCGGATGGCCGAGGGCGGGAGCAGGGCCGGGTTGGCCTCCGTCCGCAGGGCCATGAGCTCGGTCTCGGGGTACGCGGCGCGCAGGCGCTCCTGGATGAGCGCGACCTCCGGCGAGGGGTCCTCCGTGAAGAACTGGGAACCGAGGTAGACCAGCGGACCCGCGGAGCCGTCCGCCATCGCGCGGAACGCGGCGACCACGTGGCGCGGCTGCACGTCGTGCCCGCCGAGGCCGAAGATCGCGGTGGTGAGCCGCGGCGTCGTCGGCAGCGCGCGGATCCCCGGGTACGCGGCGCCGTCGGCGTTCGACCGCGCCTTGAACAGCGCCTGCGTGACGAGCGACGTCAGAGCGGTCTGGTCGGAGCGCTCGAGCACCGTGACGGCCTTCGCGCCCGCGAGCGCCTCGACGAGCTCGGCCTCGGGGAACGGCTGGAGCAGCTTGACGGAGACGACGCCGACCTTGAGGCCCTGCGCGCGCAGGTGCGGCAGCACGGCGCGGACGTCCTCGGTGATCGAGCCGAGCCCGACCATCACGTAGTCGGCGTCCTCGCAGTCGTAGGCGAGCACGGGGTCGTAGCTGCGCCCCGTGAGCTCGGCGTACTCGGCCATCGCCCGGCGCACGAGCGCCGGCACCGCGCTCGCGAAGTGCGTGCGGTGGTCGACGGCGCCGGCCTGGAAGTCGGGCTGGTTCTGCACCGGCCCGGTCAGGCCGGGGTCGTGGACGTCGACGAGCGCGGGGACGAGCTGGCGGGTCCCGCGGGTGAACGCGCCGCGCCACTGCCGGCGCCACGGGCCGTGCAGCTCCTCGGGAAGCCAGGCCAGCGTCTGGGTGACGAGCGCGCCCTCGGCGTCGGCCTCGACGTCGTCCGCACGAGCCTGCAGGAAGGCCGTGAGCGAGGCGAGGTCCTCGGGACGCAGCTCGACGCGGTGCCGGTCGAGGTAGGCGGCGAGCTGGTGGCTGCGTCCGCGGGCGCCGAACAGCAGCTCCTGAGCCACGGTGGGGCACGGGATCCGGCCGGCCGGGTCCCCGAGGTACTCGCGCAGCAGCTCGGGCTCGGGCAGCCGCGCCTCGCTGAGCATGTGGCTCGTGGCGAACCCGTCCATCGCGTTGGCGACGGGGATGAGCGACAGGGCAGACGTGCGGTAGGCGATCGCCGCGAGGTCGGCCGCCTCCTGCGGGTCGGAGCCGAAGAGCACCGTGTAGCCGGAGCCGAGGAGGGCGTACACGTCGTCGTGCCCGGCCATGACGTTGAGCGAGTGCTTGGAGACCACGCGCGCCGCGACCTGCAGGACGAAGCCGCCGATCTTCTTGCCCACCGTCACGTAGTGGGACTCCATCGCGTAGAGGATCCCCTGGCTGGAGGACGCGTTGGAGATGAACTGCCCGCCCGTGAGCGCGGCGCCGAGGGCGCCGCTCTGCGCCGAGTGCTCGCCCTCGGGCTCGAAGAAGAAGGGGTGCCGGCCCCAGACGTTGACGCCGCCCTCGGCGCGAGCCGCCTCGTACAGCTCGGAGATCTCGGTGGACGGGGTGATGGGGTAGCCGATGACGCCGCCGCACACGTGACGCATCACGTGGGCGACGGCGCCGTTCCCGTTCACGACGGTGGGGGTGCCCGGGTAGCGGGGCTGCTGCAAGTTCATTGACCTGTCCACGGTGCGAGGAGCGACGTTGCCTGTGCCCTCTGAATACGCCTGTGGGGCGCGGACCGTGGGGGACCAATGACCTTATGGGCCCGCTAACCTGCTCAGATGCACTCCTCGAGGCACCGCCACGGCGGCGCGCCGGAGCCGGCCGGGCCCACCACCACCCGGGAGGTGGAGCGCAAGGTCCGCGTCCCCGAGACGTTCACGCTGCCGCCGCTCGACGTCGAGGGGGTCGCGCAGGTCAGCGGCCTCGAGACCGTGACGCTCCTGGCCGCGTACCACGACACCGCGGACGTGCGGCTCATCCGCTGGGGCGCGACGCTGCGCCGTCGGGAGGGCGGGGACGACGAGGGCTGGCACCTCAAGCTGCCCGTGGAGGGCGAGGGGCCGGGCGTCCGCGACGAGCTGGGGCTGCCGCTGGAGGCGGGTGCCGTGGGCGCCGTCCCCCCGGCCATGGCGGAGATCGTCCGGGCGTTCGCCCGGGAGGCGCCGCTGGTGCACGTCTCGACCGTCCGCACCGTGCGCACCCCGTACGTCCTGCTCGACGGCGCGGGCACGCCCGTCGCCGAGCTGGTCGACGACCACGTCGAGGTCCTCGAGGAGGGCCGCGTGGTCCGCCGCTTCCACGAGGTCGAGGTCGAGGCCAAGGTGCCCGTGGGCGCCGAGGGCTCCCCCGTGCTCGACGCGGTCGTGGAGCGCCTCGTCCGCGCGGGCGCGGTGCCCGGCACCGAGGGCAAGGCCGCCGCGGCGCTCGGTGCCCGCGCCGCCGGGGACCCCGACGTCGTGGTCCCCGCCTGGCCCGACGACGACGCCCCCGCCGCCGACGTCGTGCGCACCGTCCTCGCGACTCTCGTGCGCAAGCTGCTCCTCCAGGACGTCCGCGTCCGGCGCGACCTGCCCGACTCCGTGCACCAGATGCGCGTCGCCGCCCGGACGCTGCGCAGCGCGCTGCGGGAGTTCCGCCCGCTCCTGGACCGGGAGTGGGCGCAGGGCCTGCGCGAGGAGCTGCGGTGGGCGGCCGGGGCGCTCGGCGACGCCCGCGACGTCGAGGTGCTCCTCGACCGGCTCGAGGCCCACGCCAAGGCGCTGCCGGCGGCGGACGCCGCGCTCGTGGTCCCGGCCCTGGACCGCTGGCTGCGCGAGGACCTGCGGGCCGCCCGGGAGCGTGCGCTCGCCGAGCTGCGCAGCGAGCGGCACCTCTCCCTGCTGCGCGACCTGGTGACGGCCGTCCGGGAGCCGCGGTTCTCCGCCCGGGCGCAGCGACCCGCGAGCGACGTCTTCCCGCCGCTGGTCGAGAAGGCCTGGCGGCGCCTGCGCTCCGCGGTGAAGGACCTCGAGCTGGAGAGCAGCGCCGAGGACTGGCACCGCGCCCGGATCCTCGCCAAGCGGGCGCGGTACGCGGCGGAGTCCGTCGCACCCGTGCTCGGCGCCGCGACCAAGCGTCGGGGCGACGCGCTCAAGCGGGTCACCGACCTGCTCGGCGACCTCCACGACGCGGCCGTCGCGCAGGTGCGGCTCCGCGAGCTCGCCACCCGCCCCGAGGCGGACGGGCTGACCGGCTACGCGCTCGGCCTGCTGGACGCCGTCGAGGCCGAGCGCGAGCGAGAGGACCGCGAGCTGTTCCGGATCATCTGGCCCGAGGTGAAGGCGGCCCACAAGGCCGCCCGCCGGTAGCTGGCACCGTCGAGGTCGCACCTGCGCCCCGAGGTCGCACCCCTCACGGTGCGACCTCGCGACTGCGGTGCGAACTCGGCGGTGTCCGACCGCGGTCCGTGTCGGGCGGCGGCCGGCGGCGCATCGCGCGCGTCAGGCGGGCTTGCGCCCCTTCAGGAAGTAGACGACCGGCCCCACGAAGTTCACCGCGATGGCGAGCGCCCACGCGGGCTTGGGGCCGTTCACCTGCGCCGCCGGGCGACGCGCCAGGTCCACCCACGCCGTCACCGCGAGCGCCACCTGGACGGTCGCGAGGACCACCGCCACGGCACGCTCCACCGGCGACATCTGCGCCCAGCTCTTGGTCCGCATCGCACCGCCGCAGCACCGCCGGGCCGCGGGCTCGACCTCCACACCCACCTGCTCGCTCATGAGCGGGTCTCCTCTCCGTCGTCGTCCATCCTCGACCCCGCGGCGGCGACCGGCGCGGGACCAGCGGCCTGCGCGGAGGGGGCGTCGCGCGCGGTCCTCGCCGCCGGTTCGGGCTGCCCCGGGACGGCGTCACGGAGCGCGCCGTCCGCGGAGCGCGGCAGCAGGAGGGTCGCGAGGAGGCCGACGGCGATGATGCCGGCGGCGATGAGCGTCACGACGGCGCTCGCGTCGATGAGCGCCGTGCGCGCAGCCTCGCCGACCGCCGCGGTCGACGGGTCGGCCTCCAGGGCAGGGATGATCGCGCCGAGCGAGCGGCGGATCGCCTCGACCAGGGGCGCCGTCACGCCGTCCGGGAGCCCCAGCCCGGCGACGGCGCGCTCGGTGTGGGACGCGAGCGTGCTGACGAGCAGGCCGCCGAGCACGGCGACGCCGAGGGCGGAGCCGAGCTGGCGGATCGTGCTGAGCAGGCCGGAGGCCTCCCCGCTGTCCGCGACGGGGACGTCGTGGAGCACGACGCTCGTCAGCTGCGCCGTCGCCATCCCGACGCCGACGCCGTAGCCGAACAGCCAGGCGGCGATCACCCAGCCGGACATGCCGTCCGAGAGGGTCAGGGCGAGCCCGGCCACGCTGACCGCCTCCAGCCCCAGGCCGATCCGCACGACGGCGCGGCTGCCGATCCGCGCCGTCAGCTGAGCGGTCATCCCGGACACCAGGAAGGTGCCGACGGCGAGCGCGAGGATCAGGGCGCCGGTGCCGAGGGCGGTGTAGCCCAGCGCGTTCTGCAGGAGCAGCGGCAGGGTGAACAGGAGCCCGAACTCGCCGAACGCGACGATGAGCGCGGCGATCGCGCCGTAGCGGTAGGTGGGCTGCGCGGCCACGTGGAGGTCGACGAGGACGGTCCGACCGGCCCGTGCGCGCTGCAGCGTGCGCCCGACGAAGACGGCCACGAGGACGACGCCCGCCGCGAGGACCACCGGCACCGGCGAGAGCCCGCCGTCGGCGCCCCGCCACCAGCCGTAGGACTCACCCTCGATGAGCCCGAAGACGACCGCGCCCATGCCGAGCGCGGACAGGGCGGCGCCGGCGACGTCGAACCCGACGCGGGCGTCCGCGCCGCGCGTCTCGGGCACCACGCGCAGGATGCCGATCAGGACGAGCACCCCGAACGGGACGTTGAGCCAGAACGCCCAGCGCCAGGAGACGTCGGTGGTGAGCCAGCCGCCGACGAGGGGGCCGACGGCCGCCATGCCGCCGATCGTCGCGCCCCACACGGCGAACGCGATGCCACGCTCGCGCCCGTGGAAGAGCGCGTTCAGCGTGGACAGGGTGGACGTGAGGATCATCGCAGCGCCTGCGCCCTGGACGGCACGCGCCCCGATGAGCACGCCGCCGTCGGCCGCCAGACCGGCGACCACGCTGGCGAGCATGAAGATCGCGATGCCGCCGCCGAAGAGCAGCCGGCGACCGTAGAGGTCGCCGACGCGGCCCAGCGTCAGCAGCAGCGAGGCCAGCATGAGGGCGTAGACCGCGTTGATCCACTCGGCCTGGGTCGCGTCCAGGCCGAGCTCGCGGATGACGACGGGGGTCGCGACGTTGACGACGGTCGCGTCCATGATGACGAGGGAGACGCCCAGGGCGATGGTGGCGAGGGCCCACCAGCGCGCGGACGTCCGTACGGTGCCGGCCTGCACGGCAGCCTCCGGTGCTGTCTCGAGTGATCGGTCGACGACGCGAGAGCACGCCGCCCTACCGACGATTTTACGACGCCTCGTCAGATACGCGGGTGGGTCGTTGGTACGCCTACGCTCGGAGAAGGCCGACCCGGGAGGCGACGATGACGTCCGACCTGATCCGCAGCACCCCCACCGAGCTCCTCGTCGACGGCGCCTGGCGCCCCGCCGCGAGCGGCGCCACCTTCGCCGTCGCGGACCCCGCCACCGGCGAGACCCTCACGCACGTCGCCGACGCCGCCGCCGCCGACGGCCTCGCCGCGCTCGACGCCGCCCACCGCGCCCAGCCCGCCTGGGCCGCGACCCCGCCCCGGGAGCGCTCCGAGCTGCTGCGTCGCGCGTTCGAGCTGACCGTCGAGCGCACCGAGGCCCTCGCGACGCTCATGACGCTCGAGATGGGCAAGCCGCTCGCCGAGTCCCGCGGCGAGGTCGCCTACGGCGCCGAGTTCCTGCGCTGGTTCGCCGAGGAGGCCGTCCGCATCGAGGGTCGGTACGCCGTCGCCCCGGACGGCCGGTCCCGGCTCCTCCTCACCCGGCGGCCCGTCGGGCCGTCGTTGTTCGTCACCCCGTGGAACTTCCCCCTCGCGATGGCGACCCGCAAGATCGCCCCCGCGCTGGCGGCCGGCTGCACGAGCGTGCTCAAGCCCGCGCGCCTGACCCCCCTCACGTCGCTGGCGTTCGCCCAGGTGCTCCTCGACGCCGGCCTGCCGCCCGGCGTCGTCAACGTGGTGCCCAGCGCCCGCGCGTCGGAGGTGACCGCGCCGCTGCTCGCCGACCCGCGGCTGCGCAAGCTCTCGTTCACCGGGTCGACCGACGTCGGGCGCACGCTCCTCGCCGCCGCGGCTCCGCGGGTGCTGCGCACGTCGATGGAGCTCGGCGGCAACGCGCCGTTCCTCGTCTTCGAGGACGCCGACCTCGACGTCGCCGTCGCCGCCGCCCGCGTGGCCAAGCTGCGCAACATGGGCGAGGCGTGCACCGCGGCGAACCGCTTCCTCGTGCACACCTCCGTCGCGCAGGAGTTCGCCGCGCGCCTCGCCGACGAGGTCGGCCGGCTGCGGCTCGGGCCGGGCGTCGAGCCGGGCACCGACGTCGGACCCCTCGTCGACGCCGAGGCGCGCGACGGCGTCGAGGCGCTCGTCCGCGACGCCGTGGGCGCCGGCGCCCGCGTGCTCACCGGCGGCGAGGTGCCCCCCGGGCGAGGCTGGTTCTACCCGCCGACCGTGCTCGCCGACGTGCCGCGCACCGCCGCGATCCTGCGCACCGAGGTGTTCGGGCCCGTCGCACCCGTCGTGACCTTCGACGACGAGGACGAGGCCGTCGCGCTCGCCAACGACACCGACATGGGCCTCGTCGCGTACGTGATCACCCGGGACCTGTCCCGCGTGCTCCGCCTCGGCGAGCGCCTCGAGGTCGGGATGATCGGCGTCAACCAGGGCATCGTCTCGAACCCCGCCGCGCCGTTCGGCGGCGTCAAGGAGTCGGGCCTCGGCCGCGAGGGCGGCCACGAGGGCATCGCGGAGTACCTCGAGACGGTGTACCTGGCCATCGCCGCGCCGTAGCCCGGCCGGGTCGTGGCGGCCGCCCTGGGACGGACGGTCGTCGAGAGTGCTCGGGTCCGCCGGGTACCGTGGACGCCATGACGACGAGCAACGTCCAGATCCAGACCTCCGCCGCCCCCACCGCGGCCACCTCCGGCGGCTGCGGGTGCGGCGGCTGCGGGTGCGGCGCCGCGGCCGAGCCCGAGCTCGACATCCGCGTCCTGCCCAAGCAGATCCGCCACGGCGCCGTGCTCGGCGCCCTCGCCACCCTCCAGCTCGGCGAGGCGATGGTCCTCCTCGCCCCGCACGAGCCGCGCCGCCTCCTCGCCCAGGTGGACGCCACGTTCCCCGGCACCTTCGACGTCGAGCTCGCCGAGGTGGCGCCCGACCAGGTGCGCACGCGGTTCGTCCGCGTCGCCTGACGCCTCCCCGCAGCACCCCGCCGGCCCGGCTCGCCCCGCGAGCCGGGCCGCGGCGTCGGGAGGTCCGGTCCGCCGTCGCGCCTGCTCGGGCGGCCCGACCCCTCAGTCGAGCAGGTCGTGGACCACGATCGTCGCGTCGCGCTGCGGGCCGACGCCGATGACGGAGACGCGCGTGCCCGAGAGCTCCTCGAGCCGGTGCACGTACGCCTGCGCCGCCGCCGGCAGGTCGGCCAGCTCGCGCACGCCCGAGATGTCCTCCGACCAGCCCTCGAGCACCTCGTACACGGGACGGGCGTGGTGGAACGCCGTCTGCGTCGGGGGCATCTCGTCGTAGCGCTCGCCGTCGACGTCGTACGCGACGCACACGGGGATCCGCTCGAGCCCGGTGAGGACGTCGAGCTTGGTCACCACCAGGTCGGTGAGGCCGTTGACCCGGCCGGCGTAGCGGGCGACGACGGCGTCGAACCAGCCGCAGCGGCGGGGCCGGCCGGTGGTCGTGCCGAACTCGCCGCCGACCGTGCGCAGGCGCTCGCCGTCGGCGTCGAAGAGCTCCGTGGGGAAGGGCCCCTCGCCCACCCGCGTGGTGTACGCCTTCGCGACGCCGACCACCCGGTCGATCCGGGTGGGGCCGACGCCCGAGCCGGTGCACGCCCCGCCCGCCGTCGCGCTGGAGGAGGTGACGAACGGGTAGGTGCCGTGGTCGACGTCGAGCATCGTCGCCTGGCCGGCCTCGAAGAGGACGGTCTTGCCGGCGTCGAGGCCGTCGTTGAGGACGAGGGCGGTGTCGGCGACCATCGGGCGGACCCGGTCCGCGTAGGCGAGCAGCTCCTCGACGGTCTCCTCGACCTCGACGGCGCGGCGGTTGTAGATCTTCACGAGCAGCGGGTTCTTCTGCGCCAGGGCGCCCTCGACCTTCTGGGCGAGGATGTGCTCGTCGAAGAGGTCCTGGACGCGCAGGCCGACGCGGTTCATCTTGTCGGCGTACGTGGGGCCGATCCCCCGGCCCGTCGTGCCGAGCCGGCGCTTGCCGAGGAAGCGCTCGGTCACCTTGTCCATCGTCCGGTTGTACGGCGGGATGACGTGCGCGTTGGACGAGACGAGGAGCTTCGAGACGTCGACGCCGCGGGCGTCGAGGGCGTCGAGCTCGCGGAACAGGACCTCGAGGTCGATGACGACGCCGTTGCCGATGACCGGCGTGCAGCCCGGGCTGAGGATGCCCGACGGCAGCAGGTGCAGCGCGTACTTCTCGTCGCCGATCACGACGGTGTGGCCGGCGTTGTTGCCCCCGTTGAACTTGACCACGAAGTCCACCCGGGACCCCAGGAGGTCGGTCGCCTTGCCCTTGCCCTCATCGCCCCACTGGGCGCCAACGAGCACGACGGCGGGCATGGCGGATCCTCTCGACCGCCCCGCGGGTGCGGGGGACGCGGCGTACGACAGGGTGAGGCTAGCGCCCCGGGGCCTCGGACCGCGGGCCCGCGCCGGACCGCACAACGGCCCGCGGTGCGGTTCGGCGTCCCGCAGCCTCGCCGCGCGGTCCGCGCGCGTGCCCCCCGGGCGCCGCCGCCGCGGGTGCGGGGCCGCGGGCCGCGGTCTACCCTGACAGCCGGCCATCCCGCCTCCGCCCTCGTTCCCGGGGAGCACCAGTGATCTCGATAGCCACCTCGCCGACGAGCACGACGGTGGCGGTCAGCGGCGATCTCGACCTCGCCGAGCGGACGCAGTTCCCGGAGGTCGCGGCCCGCGTCGCGGGCCTGCGCCGCCAGCTCCTCGTGATCGACATGTGCAGCGCGACGTTCATGGACTCCACCGGGGCCGCCTTCCTGATCTCCCTGGCGGACGCCCACCGCCGCCGCAACGGCGTCACCGTCCTGCGCGGGTGCGACGAGCGCGACCTGTTCGTCCTGGAGATCTGCGGGGCCCTCGACCTGTTCCGGATCGACCGGGAGCACCGGTGCGGCGCGACCGAGAAGGATGGATCGACGGCGCCCGTGCCCGTCTGACGTCCGACCGACGCCGGCGCTGCCCGGGCTGCGCGCTACGGCGCCGGCGTGCCGCCCGGCAGGCCCCGCCGCCGGCTGCGCAGCTCCGCCCAGACCACCTTGCCGGTCGCCGTGGGCGACCAGCCCCACTCGGCGAGCCGCCCGATGATGTGGAGCCCGAAGCCGCCGACGTTCGACGCGTGACCCGTGAGCTCCGTCGGTGCGGCGGGGTTCTCGTCCTCGACCTCGATCCGCATGCCGTCACCGTCGAGCTCGACGAGGCGCAGGCCGACGTACCCCCAGCCGTGCATGACGGCGTTGGCCACGAGCTCGGAGACCACGAGCTCGGCCGACCGGGCGTCCGGGACGCCCCACGCCGCGCACGTCGTCAGCACCTCGTGGCGGGCCCGGGCGATGGACCGCGCGTCGATCGGGAGCACCCACCGGCGCTGCCGCGGGGAGTCGGGGTCGTCGACGCCCGTGCCGACCTCCGGCACCCGCACGACGACGACCGCGACGTCGTCCTCCGGGGCGTCGGCGAGCCGCAGGAGCAGCTCGGCGCCCACCTCGGCCGCGTCCGCCGCCGGCAGCTCCGCGCCGATCCGGTGCAGCGCCGCGACCCCGTCGCGCATCGAGCGGTCACGTCGCTCGACCAGGCCGTCCGTGTAGAAGATCAGCAGGTCGCCCGGCTCGACGTGGACGTGCGCCGTCTCACGCGCGGACCGGCCGAACCCGATCAGCGACCCTGCGGCGCCGTCGAGCGACGTCACCTCGCCGGCGCGGACCAGGAGCGGAGGCAGGTGGCCGGCCCGGCTGTAGGCCACGTCCCAGCCGCCGTCGGGGCTCGGGGTGAGCGAGGCGTAGACGAGCGAGGCGTACCGGGGCACGCGGACGCTGGCGACGAGGCGGTCCACCCGGTCGAGCACGGCGGCCGGGTCGCCCAGCTCCCACGCGTAGGCGCGCACGATCGACCGGAGCTGGCCCATCGTCGCGGCCGCCTCGACGTCGTGGCCCGTGACGTCGCCGATGACCACCGCGACCGTGGCCGCGCCCACCGGCACCACGTCGTACCAGTCGCCGCCGACCTGCGCGTGCTCGGCGCTCGGCGCGTAGTAGGTCCACACGTCGAGGCCCTGGACCGGCAACTGCTCGGGGAGCATGGCGCGCTGGAGGGTCTCGGCGAGCTGGTGCTCGCGGGCGTACAGCTGGGCGTTCTCCATCGCCAGGCCGACGCGGCGGGCGACGAGCTCGAGGATCGTCGCGATCTCGTCCGCGGACTCGGCCTCCCGGACGTCGGTCGTGCGCGGGAGCGCGGCGAGCACGCAGAGCGTGCGCCGGCGTCCCTGGACCGGGACGAGCAGGACACGGTCGGACGCGGCGGGGTGCGCGGCGAGGTGCGGCCGCAGGGAGCTGACGAGGTCGCCGGCCGGCGAGCCCGGCGGGTGCTCGGCGTCGACGTCGATGACCCCGCGGGTGGCCTCGCTCGCGACGAGGACCGCGTGGATCGGGTCGCCGGACGGCGCCCGGGCGAGCTGCCGCTCGCGACGGCGGGCGCGATCGTCGTCGTCGGGGTCGACCCCGACGAGGCGCCGCAGCCGGCCGCCGTCGAGGTCGAAGAACCCGGCCCACGTGACCAGCTGGCCGGAGAGGACCTGGGCGACGGACTGCAGCACCAGCGGGTTCTCGGCCTCGGACATCAGGTCGGAGACGACGCCGACCATCGAGAGGCCGACGCGCGCCCGGCGCTCGATCTCGTAGGACCGGCGGTCCTGCTGCGACCGGCGGATGTGCTCGCTGACGTCGTGCTGCACGCCCACCCAGCGCACGACGTGCTCGCCCGCGAAGACGGGGGACATCGTGAAGCTCGACCAGAACTTGGTGCCGTCGGCGCAGTAGCCGACCGTCGTGACGCTGGCGACCCGACCCTGCCGGACCTCGGCGTACATCCGCTCGATCTCCGCCATGTCCGTCTCGTCGCCCATGATGCGGGCGAGGGCGCCGTCGAGCATCTCCTCGAGCGTGTAGCCGAAGACGCGGGTGAACGCAGGGTTCACCCAGGTCACCCAGCTGCCGTCGTTGATGATGTCCGCGATCATCACGGCGACGTCCATGACGTCGAGGGCCTCGAAGGCCTCCTCGCTGGTCAGTCGTTCGACCACGCTCGGCTCCCATCGTCTAGCGTGCACTCCTGACACGACTGTGCGTCGATCGTGCGCAGCCCGGGGAAGGAAGCACCGTGAGGGACGGTAACAGCCCGTTGCGGGGCCAGCCCGACGGCGATGCCGGCTCGGTGCACGTGCTCGTGGCCCGGAACCGCACCCGCGTCGTGCTCCACGGCGAGGTGGACGCGGCGCTGGCCGGGGACCTGAAGGACGCCGCCGCCGACGCCGAGGCCTCGGGCCGGCCGATCGAGGTCGACGCCCGCCGGGTCACCTTCATGGACTCCTCGGGCTTCACCCTGCTCGCGCGCCTCGCGACGCGCTCACCGGCGCGGCTGCGCGTCATCGAGCCCCCCGACGTCGTGCGCTTCCTGCTCGAGGTGACCCGGATCTCCGACCTCGTCGAGGTGGTCGACGTCGACCCGGGCTTCGACGACGACCCCGACGGCGGCCCGCCGGAGCCCCCGCCCGACC
>JBDIAU010000002.1:0-27793 GCA_039812565.1 Beutenbergiaceae bacterium | reverse complement strand
CCACCGCCTCCTGGACCTGCACGCCGACCTCGCCGCCGGGATCGCCCCCACCTTGGACACGAAGGCCCGCCGCCGCCTGGCCCGCTGGCTCCACGCGTTCGTCTTCTCCGGCAAGCAGGACTTCTTCGAGATCGACGTCGACGCCTACGCCGACGCCCTCGGCCAGCCCGGCGTCGCCGAGTACCGCACCCTGCTCGAGAAGACCGCTACCGCCAAGCCGGACGACGTCGACGTCCGCTACGCCCGCGGGCGCCTGGCCGTCCTGGACCGCGACCCCGACGCCATCATCATCGTCATCGGCGAGGGGCTGGACACCCAGTACCGCGTCCTGGCCGTCGTGCAGGCCCTGGACGACGCTCACCTGCCCGACCTCGCCGTCGAGCACGCCAAGCGGGGTCTCACCCTGGCGCACTCCCCCCACGCCGCGGCCCTGGTGCAACGCCTCGTCGACGACGCCGCCGCCCGCGGCGACACCGACGCCGTCCTGACCCTGCGACGCGACGCGTTCACCCGCGACCCGACCTCGACCACCCTCGCGGGCTACGCCGCCGCCGCCCGCACCGCCGGCACCTGGGACGACGACCAAGGATTCGCCGAGACGGTCCTGGCGACGGCCCGCCCGTGGGAATGGATCGGCGTGCTCCTGGCCGCCGGACGCGACGACGAAGCCTGGGAGTTCGCCGTCGCCCACCCCGACACCGCCGCCAGCCAGTGGGACCAGCTGTGCGCCCGCCGGCAGCGGACCCACCCCGCCGACACCCTCCCCCACTACCAGCGGCTGATCACCGAGACCCTGGCCACCACCGGGCGCGGGAGCTACCTCACCGCCGCCCGGCTCCTTGTCCGCCTCCGCGACGCCAGCACCGCCGCCGGCACACCCGCCACCTTCACCACCTTCATGGCCGCCACCACCGAAGTCAACCGACGACGCCCCACCTGCATCGACGCCTTCACCCGCGCCGGCCTCATCCGAGCCGACCGCACGGTCGTCGGCACCTGACCACCGCACGCGGAGCGCGCCGCAGCCTTCGACGGCCGGATGCGCGCGGTCAGTCGGATGGCCGGAGCAGGCGGCGAAGCGCGTCCTCGGCCCGCTCGACGCCGTCGTCGGCGAGTCGTTGCAGCTCGCGGAGATCCCGCGCGGCGACGGCCCGTCCGGTGAGATGACGGCCGGCCCGCTCGCAGCCCTCGTCGAGGAGCTCGTGGAGCTCGTCCACGTCGCCTCGAGCCTGGGCGAGGTCGGCCAGCCGGTCGAGCGCGGCCTCGTTGCCGGCGTCGGCCAGATCGCGCAGGGCGTCGCGATCGGCCTCGCCGATCGGTTCCTGATGCTGCGTGTCGGACATACGATCAGGGTGCAACCTTCCACCTGCTGGAAGGTCAAGCCCGAGGAGGTCCGGTGCTCACCATCGGGCAGCTGGCTCGCTACACGGGCGTCCCGGCCAAGACCGTCCGGTTCTACCACTCGGTGGGCCTGCTCCCGGAGCCGGCCAGGGACAGCTCCGGTTACCGCCGCTACACCGCGGCGGACGCCATCGCCCTGCTCAAGGTCCGCGCCCTCGCCGAGGCGGGCGTCCCGCTCGCCACGATCCCGGCCCTGCTCACGGCGCAGCCCCACGAGCGCGCCGCTGCGATCGAGCTCATCGACCACGACCTGGACGAGCGGGTCACCCGGCTCCAGGACACCCGCCGCCGGCTGCGTAGCCTCGCCGCCCCCGACCAGAGCCTGCCCCCCGGCGTGCAGGACTACCTCGAGCTCCTCACCTGGATCGGGATGAGCGACCGCTGGGTCGACATGGAGCGCGACCTGTGGCTCCTGGCGTTCGCCACCCACGCCGCCTCCGCGGCTCAGCTCCTCGCCGACCAGCACGACGCCAAGACCCACCCCGCAGTTCAGCAGGTCTACCGCGACTACGACCGCGCCCGGGACCTCGACCCGGACGACCCTCTTCTGAAGGACCTGGCGCGACGGATCCGGCGACTCGCCCACGAGCGCTACGCCGACAGGCCGCCCCCCGCCCCGCCCGCCGACTCGCCCCTTCCCGCACTGATCCAGGACATGATCAACGGCTCGTCACCCGCATGGAGACGCGTCGACCACTACCTGCGGACCGGGCTCGACTGAACACGCACGGCTGCAACCCGCCCGTTCCGGCAGGGACGGTGTGCGAGGACCGAGACGAAGCGTGGTCTCGTCCGTGCGGGCGGCCCACAACCCACGCAGGTCGTCCAGGATCTCCTCCCGGCTCGCTCGGACCTGGCCCGCGCAGCCGACCAGGAACGAGGCGAGCTCCACCACCGGCGGGGCCGGGCGGGAACCAGCGGTGCGCGCGCGACCCTCACCCCACCGGCCGTGTCACGGCCCGGGACAAGGGCACCACCTCGGCGAACGTCACGCGGGCCCGGACGCCCTCGCCGTCCATGAGCCCGCGGGGGCCGAAGGCGCGGTCCTCCTCCAGGACAAGGAGGCGGAAGGTCCCCGGCGGCTCGGTCGGGTCGAAGGGCAGGGCAAGCCGAGCGACGAGGCTGCCGGCGGGCGCGTCGGGCGCCTGACGCACCTCTCGTTCGAGCACGTCCTCCCAGGCGAGCATGTCGTCCCCGCCCGCGCGTGTGCGCCGCTGGGCGACGACACGAGCGCGGCTCGGCGCGCCGTCGGGCAGCGGCTCCATCTCCCAGACGGGCGCCTCCGCGGTGCCCCGGTTCACCGGGGTGTAGGCGAGCTCGAAGGAGTGTCCGGTGAGCTCGAGCTCGACGCCCTGAGCGGTGACGGAATGCCTCAGGACCCGGTCGGGGAGCACCTGGATCGGGTCGAGCGTGACGACGGGCGAGACCCGGATCTCGTCGGGCGCCGTCGTCCCCCGGATGGAGCGCGGCTGGTCGCGGGCGATCGCCAGGCGTACGAACGGGAAGTACAGCTCGGGCACGTCCACCCGGATGTCGGTGTACCAGGCCCCGCGGGCCTCGTCCCAACCGACGCCGCGGTCGGAGAGCCCGATCGCCCGGGCGCCGTCGACGTGCGCCACCTCGAGCAGCCGCACCGTCGCCCACGCCGCGGGGAACCCGCCGAGGGCGTGCGGCGTCACGCCCGTGAAGGCGGGCAGCTCGCGCGCCGGGTCCGGGCCCACCAGGGTGCACAGCGAGAAGACCGGGTCCTCGGGCCCGGGCGGCTGGCCGTCCAGGGCGGCGACGACGGCGGGCAGCTCGTCCCGGCCGGTCACGAACCAGGGCCGCGCCAGCCAGACGCGCAGCCACCCGCCCTCGCGGCGGACGACGCCGTCGTCCCGGTGCCGCACCACCACCGGCATCACCTCGAGCACCGTGGGCGACGGTGGACGGCGGGTGCTCGGCACCTCGACCTCGACGGCGTCGGACGCCGCGGTGAGCCGGCTCTGCCGGACCGGGGTGCCGTCCTCGGCGGTCGCGGGTCCGTACTCGGGCGGGAAGAACTCGGCGAACCTGCTCGTCGCGACGGCCTGCAGCCGCAGGGTGACGTGCGCCGTCGTCTCGAGGTCCAGCGTCACCCCGCCCGCTGCGGCGCCGACCTCGGGCACGTCGCCCACCACGACCGTGTGCATCACCGGTCCGGCCGGCGGGACCGCGGGGACCAGGAGCGGGCGCCCCGCGACTGCCGTGACCAGGGTCTCGGCGCCCGCCCACCGGACGTCGTCCGGGCCGGGCCCGGCGTCCGGCAGTCGGACGGGCTCGTCGCGCGGGATGCCCCAGCGGGCGTGCAGCCCCAGCGTGCCCGTCGTGGGTGCGTGGACCGTCCACGGGGCGACGACCCGTGCGGTGGTCTGCTCCGCCACGCGTTCGATGAGCTCCACCGTCCGCTCCGGTCGCGGGGCGAACAGCGGGCGCTGCGTGGCGTGGACGAGGTCGACCGGCACGCTCGGGGTGACCATCGCGTGCCGGTGCCGTGCGAGGCGCCGCTCGACGACGTCGAGCGCGGCCGCGTCGAGCCGGTCCCGCCAGAGCGCGGGCAGCGCCATGACGCTCTCGTCCGCCAGGACGCTCGAGACGGCGGCCGTGACGCGCACGCCGGGGGGCAGGAACACGGTCACCACCCCGGCATCGGCGTCCACCTCCGGCGCCCGGAGCTCGTGGGTGTCGACGCCGACGGCGCGCAGGCGGACCGGTCCCGGTCCGTGCGTCCCCGCGGGCCACGGGACGGTGACCACGTCGTCGTCGGCCAGGCCCGGCAGCCCGGAGAAGCACGCGCCCGCCGACGCCGGGTCGGCCAGCCACGGCAGCTCCGTCGTCGGGGCGTCGAGCACGCCGGACTCCCGCGCGGCCCGCTCGTACGCCGCGAGCCGCGCACCGGCGGACGCGTCGACGCCGATGCCGTCGTCGAGGACGCCGTGCCACTCGGCCAGCAGCACCGAGCACGCGGGCGGGAACACCAGGCGCTCGCCGACCGCGGGCTCGGGGCCGAACGTGTCGTCGCCGTCGTCGAGCCCGCTGCGCACGACGAGGCGGTGCTCGGTCTCCCCGGTCCGTAGCGGCTCGGCGCCGGCGTGCGGGGCGAAGGCGAGGACCGGCGGCGGGACGCGCTCGAACCGGCGGAACGTGACCGGCGGCGTGACCGCGGTGCCCGCGCCCGCCGCGACGGCGGCGTTCGCCTCGGCCACCGTCAGGGCGTTGCCGGCGAGGTCGACGGCGCGCAGCCGCACCCGGTAGGAGCGGCCGAACCGCAGCCGCGGCAGGGAGCCGGGCAGCGCCGTCGTCTCGATCATCAGGCCCGTCGAGGTCAGGGGGTCGTTCGGCGGGCGCACCGCGACCGCCGAGCCGTTCTCCGCCCGGTGCGCGGCGTCGGCGTCGAGGGGGTCGGCGCTGATCACCTTGCCCGGGCGGGGCGCTGCCAGGCTCCAGCCGTCCCACGTGACGACGGCCTCGTCGACGGCGATGGCGTCGCCCGGCCCGAGGCTCTCGCCCGGCGCCAGCGGGCGCCCCGTGAACGAGCCGGTCACCGACCCCTCGTCCACCACCGGCCCCACCAGTGGTCCCTCGGTGCCGTCGTAGCGTGCGGTGCGCGCGTGCAGCGAGTGCCAGTGGCCGGAGGCCTCGTCGAGGACGTCGAGGCGGAAGCCGCGCTGCACGTCGTCGGCGTCGAGCACCTCCTGCTCCGCGTCCTCCACGAGCAGGCGCCTGTCGGCGCCGCGCGCCGCGCGGCCCAGCAGCCGGGCCGCCGCGCCGCGCTGCACGAGGCGCAGCCCGGCCGTCCGCAGGGGCGGCAGGTCGGGCTCGGCCGGGCGTCCGTTCCGCGCGCCGGTCGCCTCCTCCGCGGCGCGTTCCAGGAGCTGGATGCCGACGCCTTCCAGGTCCACCTGGATGACCCGGTACGCCTCGAGCGTCTCGAGGCCGGGCGGGGCGACGTCGTCGTTGACCGACGCCGCCGCGAACCCGGTCGGACCCTCGCCCGTCACCGCGACCCAGGGCGTGCTGTCCGTGCGCTCGACGGCGCCCGGCGCCGTCGGGGGACGGCGGACGACGGCGCGGATCCGGCCCCCTCGCGGGGCCGGCATCGGCACCTCGAGGTCGACGACGAGGCCGAGCGCCCGAAGCAGCGCCGCGTGGTCGCCGAGCGCGGCGAGGAGGCGGTGCAGGTCGTAGCCGGCGACGAGAGCCGCCGTGCGCTGCTCGCGGGTGAGCGGTGGCGGCTCCTCGGCGAGGAGCACGTCGGTGACCTCGGCGGCCGCCGCCGGTTCGAGCGTGAACCGCAGGGCGTCGGCGAACCGGGCGACCTCCAGCACCTGGTCCGCCCGGACGTGCTCGGGACCGGCGACGTCCAGAGCGTCGGCGATCAGCGTGTGGCGCAGGAGGTTCGCGCCGCCCTGGCCGGGTCCGAACAGCCATGAGTTGTCGGGTTCGACGACCACCTCGTGCAGCGGCGGCAGCAGGTTGCGGATCGACCACTCCTCCACCGTCCCGACGACGGCCCCCTCCCCGCCGCCGTCGACGACGACCAGCTCCTCCGGCGGGCCACCGCCCGGCTCGCCCGGGCCGGGCTCACCGGGGCCCGGCTCGCCGTCGACCACCGGCATCCAGTCCTCGGGCGTCCAGAACCCCGGGTCGAAGTGGTCGACGAGCGGCACCTCGAGCACCGCCGCGTCGGAGTACCCGGTCTCGATCACGTCCAGGACCTCGGCGACGCCGTACTGGACCACCGGGTGCACGGACGGGTCGTCGGGGACGAACGGCTCGACGGCGGTGGTCCCCGGGAACAGCCGGCGCCACAGCGCCGAGCTCGGGGGCGGGCCCACCCGGGTGCCCGTCACCGCGGGACCGCCGGCCACCTCGACGGCGAGCTCGAGGCCCGCCAGGGTGGCCGGCCAGTCGGCGAGGTCGGGCAGGTCCTCCAGCCGCAGGGTCCGGGCGGGCTCACCGACGAGCGTCACCTGCGGGGCGATGAACACCGAGACCCGGCACACCGCCGCGCCCGCGGCGTTCGTCCCGGCCCCAGCGGGCAGCGCGACCCAGTGCAGCGACTCCCGGATGCTCACGCGTGCCCGCCCCCTCCGAACGCTGCGCCGGCGACCGCGGGCGCGCCGACTCCGGCGAAGGCGCGGCAGTACGCGTCCCAGTCGTCGTGGTCGACGCACTCCGCGAAGCTCGGGTCGGCCGCGGACCCGAGGAACTCCCGCGTGACCGTCAAGGTCACGGACTTGCTGAAGAACAGCACCTTGACCCCGACGGTCACGCTCGCCGTCCCGCTGAACACGGCGTGCGTGCTCCCGCCCACCGTCACCTGCCGGTACTGCAGGGCTAGGCGGAACTCCACGAAGATGCTGACGATGCCGAGGACCGTGAGATGGCCGGAGGCCCGGACGAACGCCTCGAAGGCGAGCTCCTGCGACGTCCCGACCTTCTTCAGGCCGAAGTAGATCCCCGCCATCACGCTGACGCCGCCGGAGGCGACCACGATGTCCAGGCTCATGCTGCCGCCGAACTCGATCGACGCCTCGAGCCGCCGCAGGCCCGACGGAGTGGCCTCCAGCGAGAGGAACCCGCCCCCGCCGAACAGGGAGACCGTCGCCCGGAACGGCCGGTCACGGCCGGCGACGTCGAGCGTGAAGCTGAGCGGGGCGTCGGCCAGGGGGATGCGCAGGAAGGCCGCGATCGTCAGGTTCGACAGCTGCATGACGCCCATCGAGAGCGTGGGGATCGCGAGCTGGAAGCCGGCGGTGACGCCGTTCTCGTCGACGTCGACCCGGGGTCCGGTGCCGCCCGTCAGGCCGGCGAGGCGGCGGGCGATCTCGGCGAGGAACTCGAAGGCGCCGAGGAAGTCGACGGCGACCCCCTCGACGTCCACGGTCGTCTTGCCGCCCGCGTCGGTGACGAACCGGATCCGGCGGAACCGCAGCCGGACGATGCCGGCCAGCTCGAAGCGCAGGCCGGTCACCGTCCCGGTCGACGTCGCCACCACCCCCGACGGTCCGCCGCGGGCCAGCCGGGCGTCGAGCACGAGCCGTGCGCCCTGCTCGACGTGGATGCCGAGGTCCGGGATGGATCGGGTGAGCGCTGCGTCGAAGCGGTACGTGAGCGTCTCGGCGCCGGGCGGGCCCGAGCGCGTCAGGGTCGGCACGGACGGCAGGCCGCCGACGGTCGGGAACGAGCTCGCGTCCAGCAGCTTGAGCAGGTCGATCGTGCCGAGCAGCTTCGGCAGGGGGAAGGCGGCGGCGATCTGCTGCAGCGAGGGCGGGCCGGAGGCCAGCGCGGCCGCGACGGCGCCCCGCTCAGCCGTCACGAGGTCGACGACGCCGCCCGGGTTGCCGACGCCGCCGATCCCCGCCGTCGGTAGCCGCAGGGTCACGGGCTCGATGGCGAGCATCGTGCCGAGCGGGTTCGCGGCCCGGTCGAGGCCCGACTCGAGGAAGGTCCGGTGCAGCGTCGCGGCGACCTCGGGCACGCGGTCGGTGAGTCCGGCAAGGGCGTCGAGGCCGACGCGCAGCGACCCGACCGTCGGCAGCACGGGCCGGGACGAGCCGGCGGCGACCGCGAGCCCGAGCCCGGCGATCGTGATGCTCGTCGAGCCCGGCGGCCGGCCGGCCTCGGGGGCGAGCGCCACGGCGGTCGGATGCAGCGCCGCTGCCGTCCCGGTGGGGGGCACGAGTCCTGCGAGGTCCGAGGCGGGTCGCCCGTCGGGGAGGAACGCCAGCGGCATGCGCAGGTGGACGGGCCGTCCGGCCTGGTCGACGCCGGTGAGGTCGAAGACGAGCGGCGTACCGCCGCGCGTGAGCCGGCGCACCGCCCCGGGAGCGTCCGTGACGTCGACCTCCGTGCGCTCGGGGCCGACCCGCAGCGTCCGGAACAACACCTCCCGCCCCCCGTGCCGGTACTCGTGCGCGTGCGCGGCGAGGTCGAGCACGGGCTCGGTGACGACGAGCTCCGCGTGGGCGACGACGGCCGCCGACGTGGTCACGGCGCCCGGCTGACCGCCCCGACCGACGAGCTGGGCAGCGCGGACGACACGTTCGCCGATCTGGACGACGACGGCGCGGTGCCCGCTGGACAGCCAGCCCCACTGGGCGCTGCGGACGTAGACGTCCCGCCCGAGGCTGGTCCGGTGCTCGTAGGTCCACGCGCTCGGGTCGGGGCTGCCGTTGGGCGGTGGGAGCGGACCGACGAACGACATCGTGCCGCCGAGCGCCGTCGCCGTCAGGTCCCGGACCAGGTACCGGCGCATGAAGAACGGGAACGGGTTCGACAGCGTCACACCGAGGGGCTCGTCGGGCAGCCCCATCTCCTCGAGGAACCGCCGCGCGAACCCGGGGTCCTCTCCAGGGAAGACGAGCACGGCGTCCAGGCGCTGCGGCACCGGCACGTGCAGGGGCGACCCCGACGGGAACGTGGTCCCGGGTGGCACGTCGGGTCGGATCCGCCACAGCGGGTGACGCGTCGCCCCTGGCTGCGGCGAGGACGGCAGGGCCCACCTCAGGTCCAGGGCGCCGAACCCGAGGTTGACCAGCGCGTCGTACAGGGTGCCGCCGGGCGACGTCGGCAGGCGGGACATCGCCTCGAGGAACCCCGCCGGGCCGGCGCCGATCTCCACGCGCGGGACGCCGTCGGGAACGGTCCACTCGAAGCGTGCGCCGCCGCTCGCCAGCAGCGGCACGGCGAGGGCGGGCGGCGCGGCGAGCCCGAGGTGATGGCGGACGACGTCGGCGTTGCGCTCGTGGATCGCGGGCTCGAGGTAGTGCTGCGCCGGCAGGCGCAGGACGACGGCGGCCGGCTCGCTCGCGACGACGCGGACGAGCGCACCCCCCTCGGGGGCGAGGACGAGGTTCTCCAGCTCGACGGTCCCCACGAACAGGTCGTCCGGGCGGACGAGGCGGAAGGTGTCGGCCAACGCGGATCGCCTCCTCGCAGCGCCCGCCCCGGGGGCGGGGTCGCCTGGGTGCCGGCCGCCTCCCGCCGCGCAGCGCCGAGATCACCCCACTGTGCGAACACATCCACGCTAGGCAGGCCGCCGAATCACAACCATCCCCGTCTCAGGGCCCGGACCTGCACTCCTCCTCACCGCGAACCTGCGTCGGAGGCGCCCGTGGTTACGCTCACATCGTGTCCGACCCCGTCGTTGTGCGTACCGCGCGCCTGGAGGACGCCGAGAACATGGCGCGCGTCATCGTGAGGTCGTGGCAGGAGACCTACCGGGGCCTCGTGCCCGACGACGTCCTCGACGATCCGGGGTTCCTCGCCGCTCGCACGCAGTTCTGGACCTCGGCGTTGACCGACGGCCGCAGCCCGTCGCGCCGGATCGCCGTCGCCGAGCACGGCGGCCGGATCATCGGGGTCGCCATGTCCGGGCCACCCCAGGACCCCGATGCCGCGTGGACGACCCAGCTCCACGTTCTCTACGTGCACGCGAAGGACCACGGCACAGGCGCCGGCGCCGCACTCCTCGACCGGGTCGTCCTACCGTCCGAGTCCGCGGCCCTGTGGGTCGCCGACCCGAACCCGCGCGCCCAAGCCTTCTACCGCAAGCACGGCTTCCTTCCCGACGGCGCCCACGCGGTCGAGGGCGGGATCCAGGTGATCCGCATGGTCCGGGCACAGCCGCTCGACCGTAGAGCGCCGTAGCCGTCGACGTCGCCGCAGCCGCCGCGGCCATCGGCGTCTCAGGTGATCAGGCCGGTCTCGGCGGCGCGGCGGGCGGCCGCGACCCACCAGTCGAACGGCTCCCGCGCGTCGGGGTCCCGGGCGGCGTGCCAGGCGAGGTTCCACCCCATCTCCACGACACCCACGGCCAGTCCCAGGCGGAGCACGGTCTCGTCGCTGCGGGCGCCCCACAGCTCACGCAGGTCGTCCAGGATCTCCTCGCGACGTGCGAGGACCTGCCCGGCGCAGCCGACCAGGAACGAGGCGAACTCCACCACCGGCGGGCCGGCCGTGGCCAGCGCCCAGTCGATGACGACGACGCCGCCCGGCGTCGGAGCCAGGTTCGGGGTCCAGTAGTCCCCGTGCAGCAGCGTCCGCCCGCCCAGGCGCAGCAGGGGCCGGGCCAGGCGGCCGGGCTCGACGTGGACGGCGGCGACGAGATCGACGACGTCGGCCGGGGCGAGGTCGGCGAACCGCTCCCACCCCGCCAGGCACCACGCCGCCAGGCTCGCCTCGTCGGAGAAGCGGCCGATCACCCGCGGCGCGAAGACGCTCAGGCGGTCCTCCAGCGACCAGAGCCCGTCGATGTCCTCACCGGCGAAGGCGTCGTGCATCGCGACCGCCGGCGCCAGGAGCCCGCGGCACTCCTCCCGGCTCAGCACGCTGTCGTAGCTGAGGAGCTGCCCGCCGAGGTCGCGCATCGCGACCACCCAGACGCCGTCCTCCTGCCACGCGTCCAGCACCGCGTGACCCAGCCCGGGAGGCAACCGGTCCAGGACCCCCGTCTGCCACAGCACCACGTCCAGCGGGACCGTCCGGCCGGAGACTCGCATCGTCAGGTCCTGCGACGGATCGAACGACTTCAGGACGACCGAGGCGCCGTCGTCCAGGCGGGCGCGCTCCAGCCGGGCGCCCGAGGCCCCGTCATGACCGCCGAACGGCTCCCGGCCGACGATCCGCTCCCGCACCCCACTCACCGTCGCACCGTACCGACCTGGCGACGCCGCTCGCGTCGTTCGGCGTCGTTGCGGGACCCGCCCGCGTCCACCCCACGACGCTCCTCGGTCCGGACGACCGCCTCAGTGCAGCGGATCATCAGTCCTCGGCGGCGCGCCGCGTCTGCCGGTCGGCGGCACGAGCGCGACGGCGGACGCGGCAGCCGCGGGCAGCAGGAGCAGCCCGACGGAGAGCAGCCCGAGGACGGTGCATGCGAGGAGGACGACCAAGGCCGCCACGTGCGCGACCCGGATCTGGCGGAGGGCGGCGCCGGCGAGGAGCACCGCCGCCACGATCAGGAGCACGAGGTACCAGATCGCCGGACCGCCGTCCTGTCCCTCGACCACGGCGACATACACCGCGGCGTAGCCGAGCGTCCAGGCGGCGGACGCCCACAGGAGCACTCGACGCACCGACGTCACCTCTCGACCGCCGGCCGCTCGAGCAGCCGAGCGATGGGGCACCGGCGCAGATCCCGCCGGTCAGAACCCGTCCGAGACGTCGACCCACCGCGAGCGCCACGCCGGCGCCTCGAACGGCTCGGCCCAGTACGCCGTCTCCCGGGCGATCTTCCCGTCGCGGAGCTCGAAGATGAACACCGTCCGGTACACGGCGCCGCCGCCGTAGTCGAGCGTCGCCTCCGCGACCACCAGGTCGCCCGAGTCGACGATCCGGCGCGGGGTGATCGTGGGGAGCTGCGGGAAGGCGCCGTAGATCGCACGGCGGTTGTCGCCGCCCCGCACCTTCTCGCCGGACTGGGGCCAGTCCATGACGGCGTCCTCGTGGAACAGCTCGTCCATGACCGCGATGTCGCGGTCGTTGAGGCAGTCGATCAGCCGCTCGACGACGCGGCGGTTCTCGTCACCCATCTCGATGCTCCTCGACGCTGGGGATGGAGCGGTGCTGAGGCTCACCCGCCTCCCGGACAACCGGAGCGCCTCGGTGAAAACGCTACGCCGCTCGGCGGCGCCGCCGGGGCACAACCGACGGGCCGCCGTCGGGCGGCTCCACTAGGGTCGTCGCTGTACTGGGGGTGGCTGGGGATGACCGACGGCGAGAAGCGCCTCGCACTGCTGATCGACGCCGACAACGCGCCGGCCTCGAAGATCGACCGGATCCTCGGCGAGGTGGCGAGGCACGGCGCGGCGAACGTCCGCCGCGCCTACGGCAACTGGAAGAGCCCCCACCTGAAGGCGTGGGAGGCGACGCTCCACACGTACGCGATCCGGCCCATCCAGCAGTTCGCCTACACCTCGGGCAAGAACGCCTCCGACATGGCCATGGTGATCGACGCCATGGACCTGCTCTACGCCCGCAACCTCGACGCGTTCGCGATCGTCTCCAGCGACGCTGACTTCACGCCCCTCGTGATGCGGATCCTCACCGAGGGCGTCAAGGTCTACGGGTTCGGCGAGAAGAAGACGCCGGAGCCGTTCGTCAACGCCTGCTCGCAGTTCACCTACGTCGAAGGCCTCGTCGAGCCGGACGCCGGGAACGAGCCGGCCGCACAGGCCACCAGCGTCAAGCCCCTCCGCGGTGACTCGCGCCTTGTCCAGATGCTCCGCAGCGCCGTCGACGCCGCGGCCGGCGACGACGGCTGGGCCCACCTCAGCGCCGTGGGCACGCAGATCAGCAACCAGGCGTCGATCGACCCCCGCAACTACGGCTACCGCAAGCTGAGCGACCTCATCGACGCGACCGGCCTGTTCGACGTCCGTCGCACCAACCAGGTGGTCCACATCCGCGGCCACCGACACGCGAAGTCTCGCGGCGGCGCCTAGACCCGGCGACCCCGCCGAGCGTCGGCACGCCCCCACTCACCCCCGCTCGACGATGTCGACGGAGACCTCCACCGCCGGCGTCGCTCCCCTGTTCTCGAGCCAGTGCGTCGTGTGCCGGTCCTCGGGCCACCCCACGCCCGGCCCGTACTCGGTGGCGACGCCGTCCCGGTGGTCGGTGATCGTCCCTTCGAGGACGTACACGAGACCCGGACGCCCGACGTGGTCGTGGACCGGTCCGAACACCGCGCCGGGCAGCATCGTCACCATCCGCATCCGGAGCAGGCGCCCGTCCATGCCCTCGATCTCACCCGCGAGGTCGACGGTCGCGAGGAGCTGCACCTCCACCCCGCTCGTCCCCGGTGCCACCTGCGCGTCTCCCACGGCGCTCTCCTCTCCCGAGCCCGACCGCACCGCGACGTCGACGGCGCACGACGCCGACGACGGCGCCCCTCCACGGTCACGCGCGACGAGCGGGGGGTCAAGGCCGCGGCGAGCTCAGGTCACCCCGCTCGGCGATGCCCGCGACGAGCCGGTCGAGCGCGAGCTCGTACTGCTCGGGCGCCCCGTACCGGGCGAGCGGCCCGGCCGCGGCGACCGTCAGGGGGAAGTGCTCGACCGGCAGGGCCGCGAGCGCCGGCGCGAGGTCTGACGCGGGTCCGCCCGCGGTCGACGGCGTGTCGCGGGCCGACGCGAACGCGCACCACCCGTAGTTCATGGCGACGACGGCGCTGAACGCCGCGACGGCCGCCTCGCCATGGATCCCGCCGCGGGCGAGGATCGCGAGGGCGACCTCGCCGAGCTGCACGGCGTTGAGCCCGGGGACGGCGTGCGCGAACAGGGCCGTGACGGCCCAGGGGTGCGCGGCGAGCACCTCCCGGTGGGCGCGGGCGAAGGCCCGCAGGTCCTCGACCCAGTCCGCGCTCTCGGGGCCGGTGCGGACGCGCCCGAGCACCCGGTCGAGCAACGCCTCGAGGAGCTCGTCCTTGGTCCCGAAGTAGCGGTACAGCGCCATCGGCGACGCCTCGAGCTCGGCCGCGACCGCGCGGACCGTGAGCTCTCCCCCGCCGGCACCCACCACCCGCTCCGCCGCGTCGAGGATCGCCTCGCGGGTCAGGGACCCCCGACGACGCCGCCCCGTCCCCGCGCTCTCGACCTCTCGACCGTGCTCCACCGTCACCCTTGACCTCGCCATGTTTACAGCGTACGTTATCGCCGTAGCGTACACCGTACACATTCCCCTCGGACTCACTGGAGCGTGGCAGATGCCGATCCCCCGGACCTTCCTGCGCTGGCTGCCCACCCTGGTCGCCTTCCCCCTCGGCGGCCTCCTCGCGAACCGGCTCCTCGGCCCCGCGGACGACCCCCTGACGGCCGCGCTGGCCGGCGCCCTCGCAGGCGCCGTCGTCGGTGCCGCCCAGTGGCTCGCCCTGCGGCCGCGCGGGGTCGGAGCCCGGTGGGTGCCGCTCACGGCCCTCGCCCTGGCGGCCGGATCCGCCGTCTCCGCCGCCGCCACCGGCAGCGGCACCGCGGTCCCCGACCTCGTGATGACAGGCCTGATCACCGGGACGGCCGTCGGGCTCGCGCAGGGCGCCGTCCTGGCCCGCGGGCGCCGCGCCTGGGCGCTGTGGGCGGGCGTCGTCGGGGTCGCCTGGGCCGCGGGGTGGTTCGTCACCGCCCACGTGATCGTCGACGCCGACGCGGGCTACGTGGTCTTCGGCTCGAGCGGCGCCCTGCTCGTCACGGTCGTGACCGGGCTGGCCCTGCCGGCCGTGCTCGCCGACCGGCGCCCGAGCACCGCCCCGATCCCCCCGACGACGGCGGACGCGACGGCGGACGCGGCGGCCGCGCGATGACCACCACGACCGCCGCCGCCGTCCTGCTCATCGCCCTCCCCGTCGCGTTCAACGCCGCCTTCGCCGCCCTGGCCGCGACGTTCGAGTACCCGGACATCCTGCGGCGCCCCACCACGGAGGTGCTCGCGCGCTTCCGCGCCGGCGGGACCCGCCTGGTGGTGCTCTGGTGGGCGTTCGCGATGACGGCGCTCGCGCTCGTGCCCCTCGCCGTGCTCGTCTCGGGCGCCCTGGAGGGCGCGAACCCCACGCTGCTGACCCTGACGACGACGGTCGGCGTGCTCGCCGGCCTCGTCCAGCTGCTCGGCCTCGTCCGCTGGCCGTTCCTCGTGCCGTACCTCGCCCGCGTCTCCGCCGACCCCGACGCGTCACCCGCGCGCCGCGAGGCCGTCGACGTGGTCTTCCAGTCCTTCCACCGCTACCTCGGCGTCGCCGTCGGCGAGCACCTCGGCTACCTGCTCACCGGGGCCTGGACCGTCCTGCTCGGCGTCGCACTCACCCAGACCACGCTCGCCCCGGCCTGGCTCGGCGCCGTCGGCATCGCCGTCGGGGCGCTGCTGGCGATGTGCTCGCTGGAGTTCGTCGGCCGCCTCGGGGACGAGGGGTGGCGGCTCGCCGCGACCCTCACCCCGGCGACGTACGTCGCGTGGTCCCTCTGGCTGGTCGCCGTCGGCGTCGCCCTCCTGCTCTGACTGCCCGGCCCTCCCCGACGCGCCCCGCCGGGTCCCGATCGACGCCATGATCGTGCCTCGGAGCACCGCCCGCGACAGGAGAGGCACCCGTGCCGGTCGGACTGCAGCGCACCCCGCTGACGTGGGCGATCTACGCCGCGACCGGGGCGTGGGCGTCGTTCATCTACCTCACCGGGCCGGTCGCCCCGGTGATGGCGGCCGACCTGGGCGTCCCGACGGCGTCCGCCGGGCTCGTCGGCACGGCGCTCGCCGCGGGCATCGCCACGGCGTCCGTCACCGGGCCCGTCGCGGTCGGACGCTTCGGCCGCGACGGCGCGATGCGGGTCGGCCTGCTCGGGGCCGCCGTCGCGACGGCGTGCGCCGCCGTCGTCCCCGGCCTGATGACCGGGTGGCCGGCGTTCGGCGCCGCGCTCGCCCTGGTCTGGGCCGCGGCGACGGCCGGGGCGACGGCGATCAACGCCTCGACCGCCCGCCTCGCCGAGGTCCACCCCCACCACAGCGCCTACGCGATCACCGAGGCGAACGCGGCCGCCGGGTGGGTCGGCCTGTTCTCCCCGCTGCTCCTCGGGCTTGCGCTCGGCGCTGGGCTCGGCTGGTGGGTCGGCTTCGTCGTCTGCGTCCTCGCGAGCCTCGCGGCCGTCGCGGGGCTGACCCTCGCCGATCGGCGCGAGCGTGGGCGCCCCGACGCCGAGGACCGCCGGCCCGTACCCACCCTCGCCGCGGCCGACGAGCTCTACGAACCCCCGCCCGACGAGCCGTCAGCGGACGCCCCGCCGGCGACGCCGCCCCCGGGCCGTGCCCTGCCGCGCCCCTACTGGATCGCGATGGTCGCGCTCTTCGCCGCCGCCGGCACCGAGTTCGCCATCAACTTCTGGGGCTCACCGCTCATCCAGGCGCAGACCGGCGCGCCGACCGCGGCGGCGACCGCGGCCATGTCCGCGAGCGTGGCGGGCATCGCCGTCGGACGGACGGTCGGGTCCCGCGTCACGCACCGCCTCGGCGCCCACCGCACGCTCCTCGGCGGGTTCGCGCTCACCCTCGTCGGCTTCGCGATCCTCTGGCTCGCCGCGGCACTGCCCGTCGCCGTCGTCGGGCTGTTCGTCGCCGGGCTCGGCCTCGCCACGCTCTTCCCGCTGGTCATCGACCGCGGGCTCGTGCTCTCCGAGGGCCGCTCCGAGCTCGCGATGTCCCGCGCCTCGCTCGTCCTCGGGCTCGCCGTCGGCGGCGCTCCGTTCCTCCTCGGAGCCCTGGGCTCCGTGGTCCCGGTGAGCACCGCGATGCTGCTCGTGCCCGTCATCGCGGCGGTCGGCGTCGTCGGGGTCCTCGGCTCGCGGCCGCGCACCCGCTGAGGTCCGCCCGTCGGATCGGCCTCCGGGGACCGCGCGAGGCGCGGTTACGGTGGCCCGCATGACGGTGCAGCGCCTCGACCACATCGGCATCGTCGTCGGCGACCTCGACGCGGCGACCGCGTTCTTCGTCGAGCTCGGGCTCACGTCGGTCGGGCACGGCCCGGTCGGCGGCGCGTGGGTCGACCGGATCATCGGGCTCCAGGGTGTGCGGTCCCGGATCGTCATGCTGGAGACGCCCGACGGGCACAGCCGCGTCGAGCTCTCGGCCTTCGACTCCCCGCCCAGCCCCGACGCCGGCCCGCCGGCCCCGTCGAACACGCCCGGCCTGCGCCACCTCGCCTTCGAGGTCGACGACCTCGACGACGTCCTCGCCCGCCTCCGCCCGCACGGCGCCGAGCTCGTCGGCGAGGTGGAGCGCTACGAGGACGTCTACCGCCTCTGCTACCTCCGTGGCCCCGAGGGGATCATCGTCGAGCTCGCGCAACGGCTGGGCTGAGCGAGGGCGGGGGCGTCGCGCACCCCGCCCGCCGCAGGTCCCGGTGTCGCGCCGGATCACCGCGCGGGCGTCGGAGCGCGGTGGTTCGATGGCAGGGTGGAGACGCGGTCGAACACGCTGCCCGGGCTCCGTCGGGGAACCCTCCTCGCGCTCGCCGCCGTCGTCCCGCTGGTCGTCTGCTGGGCGTTCTCGACGGTCCGGGACGCCGTCGGCTCCACGACCGTCGTGCTCGTGCTCGTGCTGGTCGTCGTCGCGTGCGCCGCGACCGGGGACCGGGTGGCCGGGATCGTGGCGGCCCTCTCGAGCGGGCTCTGGTTCGACGTGCTCCTCACGGAGCCCTACGGGCGCCTCGACATCTGGCACGCCGAGGACGTCGAAGCCACGCTCCTCCTCCTCGTCGCCGGCATCGGCGTGAGCGAGCTCGCCGCGTGGGGTGGTCGGGCTCAGGCCCGACTGGGTCGACGCGCGGGGTACCTGGACGGCGTGCTCGGCGTCGCGGACCTCATCGCTTCCCCCCAGGCCACCCCGGAGGCCCTGCAGCGCCTCTGCAGCGACCAGATCGTCCGGGTCCTCGGGATCGACGCCTGCCGGTACGTGCCCGCCACCACCCGAGGTCAGGCGCCGCCACCGGTACGCCTCGAGCACGACGGGACCGTCACCGCCCGCGGCCGCCCCGTCGACGTCGACCGGGACGGCCTGCCGATCCACGACGAGATCGGGCTGGACGCGACGGCTTCCGGCACCCTCGTCGGCCGGTTCCTGCTGACCGCGTCGACGCGCACCGTGCGGCCGACCATCGAGCAGCGCCGGGTGGCGATCGTGCTCGCCGACCAGGTGGCCGCGGCGGCCGCCCGGTCAGGCGGCGCCTGACACACCCACGCCGATGCCCGACGCGCTCGAGACCTACCGCGCCAAGCGGGACTTCGACCGCACGCCCGAGCCCGCGGGCGAGCCCGGGCCGTCGACGGCGCCCTCCGCGCGCCGCTTCGTGGTCCAGCGGCACCGCGCCCGGCGCCTCCACTACGACCTGCGGTTCGAGATCGACGGCGTCCTCGTCAGCTGGGCGGTCCCCCGCGGGCCGACGCTCGACCCGGCCGCGCGCCGGATGGCCGTCCACGTCGAGGACCACCCGATCGAGTACCTCGACTTCGAGGGCGTCATCCCCGCGAAGGAGTACGGCGGCGGGGACGTCATCGTCTGGGACCGGGGCACCTGGGAGCCGCACGGCACCGACGACCCGGCGGCCGCCGTCGCCGCCGGCGAGCTCCACGCGGACGTCCACGGGTCGAAGCTCCACGGCCGGCTCGTCCTCGTGCGCCGGGGCGAGCAGGACGGCACGGAGCAGTGGATGCTCCTGCACAAGCGCGACGAGCACGCCGTCGAGGGCTGGGACCCCGAGGACCACCCGCGCTCCGTCCTCAGCGGCCGCACGAACGACGAGGTCAAGGCCGATCCGGACCGGCTCTGGCGCTCGGACCTGCCGGCCGCGCAGGCGGCGGTCGAGCTCCACCCGCCCGTGCTCGCGCCGACCGAGGACGAGCTCGCCGCCCTCGACGCCCTCCCCGACGCCGGCACGTGGGACGTGTTCGGCCGCCGCCTGCGCCTGACCAACCTCGAGAAGGTGCTGTTTCCCGCCCGGCCCGGCGAGGCCCCGGTGACCAAGCGCGAGCTGGTCCGGTACGCCGCCCGGGTGGCCCCCGTGCTGCTGCCGTACCTGCACGGCCGGCCCGTGAACCTGCACCGCTTCCCCGAGGGCGCGGACCGCCCGGGCTTCTGGCACAAGCAGCTCCCCTCCCATGCGCCGCCGTGGCTGCCGCGCCTGGGACGACCCCGAGGCGGACCCCGGGGAGACGAGCACCTACCTCGTGATCGACGAGCCCGCCGCCCTCGTGTGGGCGGCGAACGTCGGCGCCCTCGAGTGGCACGCCTGGACCTCGACGACGGCGGACCCGCACCGGCCGACGTACGTCCTCGCCGACATCGACCCCGGCCCGGCCACGGCCTGGGAGGACGTGCTGCTCCTGGCCCGGCTGCACCGCGACGCGTTCGCCCATCTGGGCGTCCGCGCGTACCCCAAGCTCACCGGTCGGCGCGGCCTGCAGGTCTGGGTCCCGATCGCCCCCGGCCCGACCTTCGACGAGACCCGTGCGTGGCTGGAGCGCGTCTCGCGCACCATCGGAGCGGTGGTCCCCGACCTCGTCAGCTGGCGCTGGGAGGTCCGCGAGCGCGGCGGGCTGGCCCGCCTCGACTACACGCAGAACGCGATCAACAAGACGCTCGTCGCGCCGTACAGCCCGCGCGCCGCGGCCGGCGCCCCGGTCTCCGCGCCGATCACCTGGGACGAGCTCGACGAGGCGTGGCTGCGGCCCGACGCGTTCACGATCCGCACGGTGCTGGACCGCGTCGCCGAGCGCGGCGACCCGTTCCGCGGCGTCCTCGCGCAGGACCAGGCCCTCCCGCGTCTCGCCTGAGGACCGACGTCGCCCGCCGCGCCGAGGCGTCCGGGTTCCGTCCGGATCCGTGCACCCCGGCGTCCGGGGGCCGTCAGGCCGCTGGCGGCGGTCCGGGCCGTGGCGCCGTACTGGGACGTGGACGGGCGGCGATCGACGCCGCCCTCAACCGAACGGAGCGCGAGAGATGGCCGACGTCGGCCTCGTCGTCCTGACCCTGGTGGCCTTCGGCATCCTGCTGGGCCTCGTGCGCAGGCTGGAGCGGCTGTGAGCGTCGAGAGCTGGGTCGCGCTCGCGATCGCGCTCGCCCTCGCGGGCTACCTGCTCGTCGCGCTGCTCTTCCCGGAGCGGTTCTGATGAGCCCGGGTCTCGCGGCCGCCCTCCAGGTGGCCGTCGTCGTCGCCGGGCTGGCCCTCGTGCACCGCCCCCTCGGCGACCACATGGCCCGCGTCTTCACCTCCCCGCGACACCTGCGCGCGGAGCGCCTCGTGTACCGCGCCGCCGGCGTCGACCCCGACGCCGACCAGCGCTGGCCCGTGTACGCCCGCTCGGTGCTCGCGTTCTCCGTGGTCGGCGTCCTGCTGCTCTACCTCCTCCAGCGGCTCCAGGGCGTCCTGCCGGGCAGCCGCGGGCTCGGCGGCGTCGGGCCGACGACCGCGTGGAACACGGCCGTCTCCTTCGTCACGAACACGAACTGGCAGTCGTACTCCGGCGAGTCGACGATGGGCACCCTCGTCCAGATGGCCGGCCTGGCGGTGCAGAACTTCCTGTCGGCCGCCGTCGGCCTCGCCGTCGCGATCGCCCTCGTCCGGGGCTTCGTGCGGACACGGACGGACCGGCTCGGCAACGCGTGGACGGACATCACGCGCGGCACGGTCCGCATCCTCCTGCCGCTGGCGGCGGTCGCCGCGGTCGCGCTCGGCGCCGGCGGCGTCGTCCAGTCCTTCGCCGCCGACCAGCAGGTGACCACGCTCGCGGGCGGGACGCAGACGATCGTCGTCGGGCCGGTCGCCTCGCAGGAGGCGATCAAGGAGCTCGGCACCAACGGCGGCGGCTACTTCAACGCGAACTCCGCGCACCCCTTCGAGGGTCCGTCGGCCTGGGTCAGCCTGTTCCAGGTCTTCCTGCTCCTCGTCATCCCCTTCTCGCTGCCCCGCACCTTCGGGCGGCTCGTCGGCGACGCGCGGCAGGGCCGCGCGATCCTCGCCGTCATGGGCACGCTGTGGGTGCTCGCCGTCGGCCTGCTCACCGCCGCCGAGCTCCGCGCCGCCGGCGCGGTCCCGCAGGCCGTCGGCGCCGCGATGGAGGGCAAGGAGGTCCGCTTCGGCCCGGCGCTCTCGGCGCTCTTCGCCGCGTCGACCACCGGGACCTCGACCGGCGCCGTCAACGGGATGCACGACTCGTTCACCGCGGCGGGCGGTGGCGTCGCGATGGTGAACATGATGCTCGGCGAGGTCAGCCCCGGCGGAGTCGGCTCCGGTCTCTACGGGCTCCTCGTGCTCGCCGTGCTCGCGGTCTTCCTCGCCGGCCTCATGGTGGGCCGGACGCCGGAGTACCTCGGCAAGAAGATCGGCCGGCGGGAGGTCACGCTCGTGGCGCTCTACGTCCTCGCGGTCCCCGTCCTCCTGCTCACGGGCGCGGCCGTCACGGTCGCGGCGCCGGGCCTCCTCGACGCGTCGGTCTCCCAGACCGGCCCCCACGGCCTGTCCGAGGTCCTCTACGCCTACGCCTCGGCGAGCAACAACAACGGCTCGGCGTTCGCGGGCTTCAACGCGGCGACCGACTACCAGAACGTCGTCCTCGGCGTGGTCATGCTGCTCGGCCGGTTCGTGCCGATCGTCCTCGTGCTCGCCCTGGCGGGCAGCCTCGCCGAGCAGCGGCCGCTGCCCGTCACCGAGGGCAGCCTGCCCACGCACACGCCGGTGTTCGTCGGGCTGCTCACCGCCGTCGCCGTCGTCGTCGCCGGCCTGACCTACTTCCCCGCCCTGTCGCTCGCCCCGATCGCGGAGGCCCTCTCGTGAGCGTCCTCGAGTCCCCGCACACCCCCGCCCCGCACCCCCACGCCCCGCAGGCACCGCCGGCACGGGCCGGCGCGGGCGCCTTCAGCGCCCGACAGCTCGTCGCGGCGCTGCCCGACGCGCTGCGCAAGCTGGGCCCGCGCCACCAGGTGCGCAGCCCCGTCATCTTCGTCGTGTGGGTCGGCTCGGTCCTCACCACCGTGCTCGCGGTCCTGCACCCGAGCGGGTTCGCCTGGTCGATCGCCGTCTGGCTGTGGGCGACCGTGCTGTTCGCCAACCTCGCCGAGGCCGTCGCCGAGAGCCGCGGCCGCGCCCAGGCGCAGACGCTGCGCCGCACCCGCACCGAGACGACGGCGCGGCGCCTCACCGCCGACGGGCGGGAGGAGCGGGTCCCCGGCACCGCGCTGCGCACCGGCGACCGTGTGGTCGTCGAGGCGGGCGAGGTCATCCCCGGCGACGGGGACGTGGTCGAGGGCGTGGCCAGCGTCGACGAGTCCGCGATCACGGGCGAGTCCGCGCCCGTCATCCGGGAGTCCGGCGGCGACCGCTCGTCCGTGACGGGCGGGACGAAGGTGCTCTCGGACCGGATCGTCGTGCAGATCACGGCCGAGCCGGGGGCGACGTTCCTCGACCGGATGATCGCCCTGGTCGAGGGCTCGGCCCGGCAGAAGACCCCGAACGAGATCGCCCTCAACCTCCTCCTGGCATCCCTGACGCTCGTCTTCCTCCTCGCCGTCGTCACCCTCCAGCCCCTCGCCGGGTACTCGGACGCGCAGCAGCCGGTCCTCGTGCTCGTCGCGCTGCTCGTGTGCCTCATCCCGACGACGATCGGCGCCCTGCTGTCCGCCATCGGCATCGCCGGCATGGACCGCCTCATCCAGCGCAACGTCCTCGCGATGTCGGGACGCGCCGTCGAGGCCGCCGGCGACGTCGACGTCCTCCTCCTCGACAAGACCGGCACCATCACCCTCGGCAACCGCCAGGCGGCCGACCTGGTCCCGGCGCCCGGCGTCGACCGTCGGGACCTCGCCGACGCCGCCCGGCTGTCCAGCCTCGCGGACGAGACCCCGGAGGGCCGCTCCGTCGTCGTCCTGGCCAAGGACGAGTACGACCTGCGCGGCACCCAGGAGGGCCTGCTCGACGGCGCGACGTTCGTGCCGTTCACGGCGCAGTCCCGGATGAGCGGCGTCGACCTCGTGACCCCGGACGGCATCCGGCAGGTCCGCAAGGGCGCGGCGTCCGCCGTCATGAAGTGGGTCCGCGACCACGGCGGGCACCCCACCGAGGAGGTCGGCACGGCCGTCGACGCGATCAGCGCCTCCGGCGGCACGCCACTCGTGGTCGCCGAGCGCACGCCCGACGGCGTGGCCCGCACCCTGGGCGTCGTCCACCTCAAGGACGTCGTCAAGGAGGGCATGCGCGAACGCTTCGACGAGCTGCGCCGGATGGGCATCCGGACCGTCATGATCACGGGCGACAACCCGCTCACCGCCAAGGCCATCGCCGAGGAGGCCGGCGTCGACGACTTCCTCGCCGAGGCCAAGCCCGAGGACAAGATGGCCCTCATCAAGCGCGAGCAGGAGGCGGGCCGCCTCGTCGCGATGACCGGCGACGGCACCAACGACGCGCCCGCCCTCGCCCAGGCCGACGTCGGCGTCGCGATGAACACCGGGACGTCCGCCGCCAAGGAGGCGGGGAACATGGTCGACCTCGACTCCAACCCCACCAAGCTCATCGAGATCGTCGAGATCGGCAAGCAGCTGCTCATCACCCGCGGCGCGCTCACCACGTTCTCCATCGCGAACGACGTCGCGAAGTACTTCGCGATCATCCCGGCGATGTTCATGGTGGTGCACCCGCAGCTCGACGCCCTCAACGTCATGCGCCTGAGCACCCCGCAGTCGGCGATCCTCTCGGCCGTCATCTTCAACGCGGTCGTCATCGTCGCGCTCATCCCGCTCGCCCTGCGCGGCGTCCGGTACACCCCGTCCAGCGCCGCCCGGATGCTGCGCCGCAACCTCCTCGTCTACGGCGTCGGCGGGCTCGTCGCGCCGTTCGTCGGGATCAAGCTCATCGACCTCGTCGTGTCCCTCCTCCCCGGGATCGGATGACCCCCGTGCGTGCCACCCTGCGCCAGTCCCTCGCAGCCCTGCGGCTCCTGCTCGTCATGACCGTCGTGCTCGGCCTCGCCTACCCGCTCGTCGTCGCCGGGGTCGCGCTCGCCCTCCCGGCGCGGGCGTCCGGCTCGCTGGTCACGGACGCCTCCGGCGCCGTCGTCGGCTCCCGCCTCCTCGGGCAGGCGAACGACGACGCCGCCTGGTTCCACCCGCGGCCGTCCGTCTCCGGCTACGACCCGCTCGCCTCCGGCGGCTCCAACCTCGGCCCGAACGACGCCGACCTCCTCGCGACCGTCGAGGAGCGGCGCGCCGCTGTCGCCGCGCAGGAGGGCGTCGACCCCGACGACGTCCCGCCGGACGCGCTCACCGCCTCCGGCTCCGGGCTGGACCCGGACATCTCCCCGGCGTACGCGCGGCTGCAGGTCGCGCGCGTCGCCCGGGAGCGCGGGCTGCCGGCCGAGGCGGTGGGCGACCTGGTCGAGGAGCACGTCGAGGGCCCGATGCTCGGGTTCGTCGGGGCGGCGTCGGTGAACGTGCTCGAGCTCAACCTCGCACTTCAGGCCCTGGGCACCCCGGAGGGCTGAGACTGTGCCCATGGCCCGCGGCACCCTGCGCGTCTACCTCGGCGCCGCCCCCGGCGTCGGCAAGACGTTCGCCATGCTCGGCGAGGGCCACCGCCGGCTGGAGCGGGGCACGGACGTCGTCGTCGGCCTCGTCGAGACGCACGGGCGCGCCCAGACGGCGCAGCTCGTCGAGGGCCTGGAGGTGGTGCCGCGGCTCTCGCTCGTCCACCGCGGCACGACGTTCACCGAGATGGACGTCGACGCCGTCCTCGCCCGCCGGCCCGACGTCGCCCTCGTCGACGAGCTCGCGCACACCAACGTCCCCGGCTCCCGCAACGCCAAGCGCTGGCAGGACGTCGAGGAGCTCCTCGACGCCGGGGTCGACGTCATCACGACGGTGAACATCCAGCACCTGGAGTCGCTCAACGACGTCGTCGAGGCGATCACCGGGATCCGCCAGCAGGAGACGGTGCCGGACGACGTCGTGCGCCGCGCCGACCAGATCGAGCTCGAGGACATGAGCCCCGAGGCGCTGCGCCGCCGCCTCGCCCACGGCAACGTCTACGCCGCGGACAAGGTGGACGCCGCGCTCACCAACTACTTCCGCGTCGGCAACCTCACCGCCCTGCGCGAGCTCGCCCTGCTCTGGCTCGCCGACCGGGTGGACGACGCGCTCGAGCACTACCGGGCCGAGCACGACATCACCGAGCCCTGGCCGGCCCGGGAACGGGTGGTCGTGGCGCTGTCCGGCGGGCCCGAGGGTGACGCGCTCCTGCGCCGCGGCGCCCGGATCGCCGAGCGCGCGACCAACGGCGAGCTCCTCGCCCTCCACGTCACGCGCTCCGACGGCCTCACCGACGCCTCCCCCGACACCCTCGCCCGGCAGCGCCACCTCGTCGAGTCGCTCGGCGCGACCTGGCACACCGTCGTCGGCGACGACATCGCGCAGTCGATCCTCGAGTTCGCCCGCGGCGTCAACGCGAGCCAGATCATCCTCGGCGCCAGCCGCCGCGGGCGGCTCGGCTCGTTCCTCACGCCCGGCCCGGGGCCGGCCGTCGTCCGGGACTCCGGCGACATCGACGTGCACATCGTCACGCACGCCGGGGCCGGGCCGAGGAAGCCGGCGACGCGCCGCGCCTCCCGCCTCAGCAGCCGCCGCCGGGCGGCCGGCTGGCTCCTCGCGACCGTCGGCGAGGGCGTCCTGCTCCTCGCGCTGTACACGACGCAGGACCTCCACGGCCTCCCCACCGTCATGCTCCTGTTCCTCGCGATGACGGTGCTCGTCGCGCTCGTCGGCGGGATGGCGCCCGCCGTGTGCGCCGCCGTCGTCGGCGGCCTCCTCGCCAACTACTTCTTCACCCCGCCGACGTTCACGTTCACGATCGCCGAGCCGGAGAACGCCCTCGCCCAGGTGGTCCTGCTCGCCGTGGCGATCGCCGTCGCCGCCGTGGTCGACTACGCGGCGCGGCGCAGCACCGACGCCGCGCGCGCCCGCGCCGAGGCCGAGACGCTCAGCACCCTCGCGGGCAGCGTCCTGCGCGGCGGGGACGCCGTCCCCGCGCTCCTCGAGCGCCTGCGCGAGTCCCTCTTCCTGGCCACGGTGACGCTCGAGCGCCGGTCCGACGGCGCCTGGCTCACCGTCGACGCCTCCGCGGCGCCCGGGACCCCCCGGGCCCGGGGCGGCGGCGAGGCGCCGTCGACGACCCTGACGGTCACCGAGGACCTGCGGCTCGTGCTGCGCGGCGCGCACCTCGACAGCGAGCAGACGCGGATCGCGAACGTCGTCGCCACCCAGGTGGAGGCGGTCCTCGAGCGCGACGAGCTGCGCGCGGAGGCGCGCGCCGTCCGTGCGGAGAAGGAGCGGACGGCGATCCGCACGGCGCTGCTCGCCGCCGTGTCCCACGACCTGCGCACCCCGCTCGCCGGCATCAAGGCGAGCGCGAGCGCGCTCCGTTCGGCGCAGGTGACCCTCGACCCGGAGGACGAGGCGGCCCTCCTCGCCGAGATCGAGGAGGCGTCCGACCGCCTGCAGTCGCTCATCGACAACCTCCTCGACCTCAGCCGCCTCGACTCCGGCGCCGTGACCCCCGGCCTCGCGCCCGTCGCGCTCGACGACGCCGTCGCCCAGGCCCTGCGCGGCGTCCCGGCGGGTCGGGTCGACCTCGACCTCCCGCCCGACCTGCCGCTGGTGCTCGCCGACGAGGGCCTGCTCGAGCGGGCGCTGGCGAACCTCCTCGAGAACGCCGTGCGCTACGCCCCGCCCGACGCCCCCGTCTCGGTGAGCGCCGCAGCGCTCGGGCCGCGCGCCGTCGTCCGCGTGGCCGACCGCGGGCCGGGCGTGCCCGACGAGCACAAGTCCGACATCTTCCGCGCCTTCCAGCGCCTCGGCGACGCCCCGGCGGGGCAGGGCGTGGGCCTCGGTCTCGCCGTCGCCCGCGGCTTCGTCGAGGCCTGCCGCGGGACGCTCGACGCCGAGGACACCCCCGGCGGCGGCCTCACCCTGGTCCTCACGCTGCCGGTCGTCGAGGCGCCCGCGCCCACACCCGCCGGGGGGCGGCCGTGACGCGGGCGCTCGTCGTCGAGGACGACCGCGGGCTCGCCCGGGCGCTCGCCATCACCCTGCGCTCGCAGGGGTACGAGGTGGTCGCCGTCGGGACCGGGGGCGGGGCCATCGAGGCCGTCGCGTCGCGGCACCCGGACGTCGTCGTCCTCGACCTCGGCCTGCCCGACCTCGACGGGATGGACGTGCTGCGCGCCGTCCGCGGCTGGAGCGCCGTGCCCGTCGTCGTGCTGTCCGCCCGCCAGGGCACGCCCGCGAAGATCGCCGCGCTCGACGCCGGCGCCGACGACTACGTGACCAAACCCTTCGGCATGGACGAGCTGCTCGCCCGGGTCCGCGCCGCCCTGCGCCGGGGCGCGCCCGAGGCGGAGGTCACCGTCGTCACCACCGCGACCTTCACGGTCGACCTCGCGCACCGCCGGGTCACGCGCGACGGCGCCGAGGTGCGCCTCACCCCGACGGAGTGGCGCATCCTCGAGATCCTCGCCCGCAACGCCGGCCGGATCGTCGGGCGCACCGACCTCCTCCGCGAGCTCCGCGGCCCCGACGTCCCTCCCGAGCCGCACTACCTGCGCGTGTTCCTCGCGCAGCTGCGCGCCAAGCTGGAGGTGGACCCGTCACGCCCGCGGCACCTGCTCACCGAGCCCGGCGTGGGGTACCGGCTCGAGCCCTGAGCCGGACTCACACCTCGCGGGACCCGACGGCGTCACGGACCGCGGGCTCGAGACGTCGGTAGCCGGGCCGCAGGGTCACCTCGGAGGTGACGGCGGCGACGTCGTCCCACAGCGCGAGGAAGGTCCCGCGGTGGCGCCACCGCAGGAAGGCGGCG
>JBDIAU010000001.1:0-36222 GCA_039812565.1 Beutenbergiaceae bacterium | reverse complement strand
GCGACACGTGGAGCGCGGGCTCCTTCTTCACCAACCCGATGCTCGACACCGCCGACGCCGGCCGCATCCCGCCCGGCGCCCCCCGGTACGTCTCCGAGGGCCGGGTGAAGACGAGCGCCGCCTGGCTCATCGAGCAGGCGGGCTTCGGCAAGGGCTACGGCCTGCCCGGGCCCGCGGCGCTGTCCGGCAAGCACACGCTCGCGATCACGAACCGGGGCGACGCGACGGCGCAGGACCTCGTGCGCCTCGCCCGCGAGGTCCGCGACGGCGTCCGGGACACCTTCGGGATCACGCTCGAGCCGGAGCCGGTGCTCGTCGGCTGCGCGCTCTGACGCCCGCCGCGGCGCCGGCGCCGGTCACGGCGGCACGGGTCGCGACGGCACCGGTCACGGGGGCGCCGCGAGCCAGGCGTCGACGCCGGCGAGCAGCCGCGTCTTCGTCCGGACGGACGCGCGGCTGGCCCGGATCGAGGCCCGCGCGAGGTCCGCGAGCGCGGCGTCGTCGAAGCCGTGCACCCGACGCGCGCTCTCGTACTGGTCGAGCAGCCGGGAGGCGAACAGCAGCGGGTCGTCGGCGCCCAGCGCGACGGTCGCGCCCGCGTCCACGAGGGCGCGCAGCGGGACCGCCGCCGTCTCGGGGTAGACGCCGAGGGAGACGTTGGAGGCGGGGCAGACCTCGAGCGCGATGCCCCGCTCCACCACCTCGGCGAGCAGCCGGGGGTCCTCGGCGCTGCGCACGCCGTGGCCGAGCCGGTGCGGCTGGAGGTGCTCCACGACCGTGCGGACGTGCTCGGGCCCGAGCAGCTCGCCGCCGTGCGGCACGAGCGCCAGCCCGGCGCGGGCGGCGAGGTGGAACGCGGGCGCCCAGTCCGCCGTCAGGCCGCGGCGCTCGTCGTTGGACAGGCCGAAGCCGACCACCTCGCCCGGGCCCTCGCCGGCGTGCCAGGCCGCGAGCCGCGCGAGCGTCCTGGCGTCGAGCGGGTGTCGCAGCCGCGAGCAGGCGACGACGACGGCCACCTCCACCCCCGTCGTGGCCGACGCCGCGCGGGCCTCGTCGAGCACGATCTCCAGCGCCGGGGTGAGGCCGCCGACGTACGGCGCGTACGTGGTCGGGTCGATCTGGATCTCCAGGCGCCGCGAGCCCTCGGCGGCGTCGTCGGCCGCGGCCTCCCGCACGATCCGGCGCATCGCGGCCTCGCTGCGCACGCACGCGCGCGCCGCGTCGTACAGGCGCTGGAACCGGAACCAGCCGCGCTCGTCGGCGGGGACGTGCAGCGGGCTCGTGGCGCGCAGCGCGGAGGGCAGCGCGACCCCCGCCTCTCGGGCGAGGTCGACGAGCGTGGTGTGCCGCATCGACCCGGTGAAGTGCAGGTGGAGGTGCGCCTTCGGCAGGCTCGCCAGGTCTCGCTCCGCCACCCCCACGCCCGCAGTCTGCCGTGCGCGGGTTCTCCCGCGCGCGAGCGCCCGGCGCCGGGCGGACGTCAGGGCAGGGTGATGAGCCGGCGCTCGAGGGCGACGGTGACCGCGCGGGTCCGGTCGTCGACGCCGAGCTTGGCGAAGACGCGCAGGAGGTGCGTCTTCACGGTCGCCTCGGTGATGTACAGCTCGCGGCCGATCGCCGCGTTCGACAGCCCCCGCGCCACGCCGAGGAGCACGTCCCGCTCGCGGGGCGTGAGGCGTTCCGGCGCGGGCCCGCGGACCTGGGAGACGAGCCGGGCGGCCACGGACGGCGCGAGGACGCTCTCGCCCCCGGCCGCGAGGCGCACGGCGACGACGAGCTGCTCGCGCGGGGTGTCCTTGAGGAGGTAGCCGGTCGCGCCGGCCTCGACGGCCCTCAGGATGTCGTCGTCCGTCTCGTAGGTGGTGAGGATGACGACGCGGACGCCGAGCGGGACGACGGCGGCCGTGGCGCTGACGCCGTCCAGGCGCGGCATCCGCAGGTCCATGAGGACGACGTCGGGCCGCAGGCGGGCCGCGAGGTCGACTGCCGCCGCGCCGTCGGCCGCCTCACCCACCACCTCGAGGTCGGGCTCGACGGCGAGCATCCCGACGATGCCGGCCCGCACCACGGGGTGGTCGTCGGCGACGAGGACGCGGATCACGGCGCCATCCTCGCCGTCCGCGGGTCCGGGAGCCGCACGACGAGGCGGGTGCCACCGGCGGGAAGCGGCCCGACGGACACGTCCCCGCCGCCGGCGGCGACCCGGTCCTGCATGCCGCGCAGGCCGAATCCCGAGGCGGCGTGGTCGGCGATCCCCTCGCCGTCGTCGGTCACCTCGAGGGTGAGGCGCCCGTCGGCGGCGGTCAGGCTCAGGCGGACGCGGCGGGCGCCGGTCGCGTGCTTGCGGACGTTCGCGAGGGCCTCCTGGGCCGCCCGCAGGAGCACCACCTCGGTCTCGCGGTCCAGGCCGGTCCCGAGGTCGGCGACGTCCGTCTCCACCAGGACGCCCGTCTCGCCCGTGAAGCGCCGTGCGGTCCGTTCCAGGGCGTCGGCCAGGCCGCCGTCCTGCAGGGCCGTGGGCGCGGAGGCGGCGACGAGGGACCGCGCCTCCGCGAGGTTGTCGCGGGCCGTGCGCTCGATGAGGGCGAGGCGCTCGCGCGTGCGCCCGAGGGCCACCGCCCCCGGCGGCCCGGCCGCCGCGGCGTCGACGTCGGCCTGCGCCGACTGGGCGAGCATCACGATGCTCGTGAAGCCCTGGGCGAGCGTGTCGTGGATCTCGCGGGCGACGCGCTCGCGCTCGGCGCGCACGCCGTCGGCGTGGTGGGCCGCCGCGAGCTCGGACTGGGTCTGCTCGAGGCGCGCGATCAGGGCCGCACGCTCCTGGCTCTGGGCCACGACGGTGTAGATCCACAGCCCGAGCAGGAGGCTGAAGACCATCCCGAGGCCTACCTGCGCGAGGACGGACGCGACCGTGGCGGGGGCGGTTCCCTCCCGGGCGAGGAGCCCGGCGACGACGACCCCGGAGAGCAGGACGGTGCCGACGACGCCCACCCAGCGCCGCTCGGTGAGGTACCAGACCTGCGAGTACCCGGCGAAGAGGAAGAGCGTCGCGATGGACGTGGTCGAGACCAGGACGCCGACGACGACCAGCATGATCGCGAGGTAGGCGAGCCCCAGCCACTCGTCGCGGTGGCTGGCGGCGCGGCGGCCGAGGACCAGGTACGCCAGCACCAGGACGCCGAGCGCGACGACCACGCGCTCGGCGTCCCCGGGTGGCAGCGGGGCCGCCCAGCAGGCCACCGCCGTCGCGACGACCATGAGGTAGAACGCCCAGTCCCAGGCCCGCAGCGCGGTGCGCCACGAGCCCGGGGCGAGGGGCGGCTGCCCGGCGTGATCCTCAGCCGTCGTCACGGCGCTGCCACCGGAACGTGCGCGCCCCGAGCACCAGGGCCGCGACGAGCCACGCGAGGAGGGCGAGGGCGCACAGGCCGAGCTGCCACGAGCCGGCCGGCTCGGCGGCCGCGGCCCACTCCGGCAGGAACACCGCCCGCATGCCCTGGGCGAGCCACTTCAGCGGGAACACCGACGCGACGTGCTGCATCCACGTCGGCAGGCTGGACCAGGCGAAGAAGACCCCGGAGATGAACTGCAGGACCAGGACGACGGGGACGACGACCGCCGACGCGGATCGGCCGCTGCGCGGCAGTGACGAGAACGCCACGCCGCACACCGCACCGGTCGCCGAGCCGAGCACGAGGAGCCACGTGAACGTCGCCCAGGCGCTCGCCGTCGTCGGCATCGGAACGCCGAACGCGAGCGCGGCCACGGCGAGGAGGAGCGCGACCTGGATCGCCGTCGTGAGCAGCACCTGCCCCGTCTTGCCGAGGAAGTACGCCGACGGCGGCATCGGGGTGCCGCGCAGGCGCTTGAGCCCGCCCTCGTCGCGCTCGACCGCGATCGAGATCGCGAGCGTCTGGAACGACGAGAGCATGATGCCGGTCGCCACCATGCCGGGCAGGAAGTACTGCGCGAAGGGGATGCCGCCGGAGCCGTCGGGGGCCTGCCCGACGACGGCGCCGTCCTGGCCGAAGACCGTCGCGAAGATCGCGAGCATGATCACCGGGTAGGCGAAGGAGAAGACCACCGAGTCCCGCTCGCGGAAGTACTGCAGGACCTCGATGCGGGTCCTCGCGAGCCCGAGGGCGACGGTCGTGGGCAGGGGGCGGGGCCGGGCCGCCGCGGTCGTGGTCATCGGGTCACCGTCTCGAGCGGTCGGGGGTCGGCGGGGTCGGGCGCCGGCTCGGCGGCGGCGATGAGCTCGAGGTAGACGTCCTCGAGGCTGGGTCGGACCACCTGGAGGCCCGGGACCTCCCCGGGGAGGCGGCCGGCGAGCTCGGCGACGACGGCGGTCGGCCGGTCCGTGCGGACGGACCGTGGCGTGCCGTCCTCCACCCAGTGGACGGTCGGGCGGCGCGCGTCCTCGCCGCCGAGCGTGTGGGGCGCGCCGTGCGCGACCACCCTCCCCGCCGCGACGACGACGACGCGGTCGGCCAGGTAGGCCGCCTCGTCGAGGTAGTGGGTGGTGAGCAGGATGGTCGTGCCCTCGTCGCGCAGGCGCAGGACGAGGTCCCAGAACGCCCGCCGCGCGTGCGGGTCGAACCCCGTGGTCGGCTCGTCGAGGAAGAGGAGCTCGGGGCGGCCGAGGATGCCGAGGGCGACGTCGAGGCGCCGGCGCTGGCCGCCGGAGAGCTGGCGGGAGCGGGTCCGTGCCTTGTCCGTGAGGCCGACGGCGTCGAGGACCTCCTCGGGGTCGCGCGCGGCCGGGTAGTACCGCGCGAAATGGTGCAGCTGCTCGCGGACGGTGAGCTCGGCGAGGTCGCCCGCGGACTGCAGGACGACGCCGATCCGCGCCCGCCAGGCCCGGTCGCCCCGAGCGGGGTCGGTGCCGAGCACGCGGACGTCGCCGCCGTCGCGGCGGCGGTAGCCCTCGAGGATCTCGACGGTGGTGGTCTTGCCGGCGCCGTTGGGCCCGAGGACGGCGACGACCTCGCCGCGGTGCACCTCGAGGTCCACGCCGTCGACGGCGCGCTTCGTGCCGTAGGTCTTGCGCAGGTCCCGCACCTGGACGGCGGGGTCCGCGGACGTCGTCGTGGTCATGGTGGTCAGCCTGTCGCACCCGCGGCCGGCCGGGCAGCGACCGGTCGACCGGTCGGGGGTCCACCGAACGGTGGACCCCCGGGCCGCGCGGCTACCGGCCCTCGGCGAGGAGGTCCTGGATGCGGGTGACGCCCTCGACGAGGTCGGCGTCGCCCAGGGCGTAGCTGAGGCGGAGGAAGCCGCTCGGGCCGAACGCCTCGCCGGGCACGACGGCGACCTCCACCTCGTCGAGGATGAGCGCCGCGAGCTCGGCGGAGGTGGTGGGTGTGCGGCCGCGCACGGTGCGTCCGAGGACGCCCTCGACGCTCGGGTACGCGTAGAAGGCGCCCTTCGGCGTCGGGCAGACGACGCCGTCGATCTGCCGCAGCATCTCGACCATCGTGCGCCGCCGGCGGTCGAACGCGGTGCGCATCGCCTCCACGGCGGACAGGTCCCCGGTGAGGGCGGCGACGGCCGCCCGCTGCGAGACGTTGGCGACGTTGGACGTCAGGTGCGACTGCAGGTTGGTGGCGGCCTTGATGACGTCGGCCGGGCCGATCATCCAGCCGACCCGCCAGCCCGTCATCGCGTAGGTCTTGGCGACGCCGTTGAGGACGATCGTGGTGTCCTCGAGCTCGGGGACCGCCCGGACGATGGGCGTGAACACGGCGTCGTCGTAGACGAGGTGCTCGTAGATCTCGTCGGTGATGACCCAGATCCCGTGCTCCAGGGCCCAGCGGCCGATCGCCGCCGTGGCCTCCGGCGAGTACACGGCTCCGGTCGGGTTCGACGGGGAGCAGAAGAGCAGTGCCTTGGTCCGCTCGGTCCGGGCCGCCTCGAGCTGCTCGACCGTGACGAGGTACTCCTGCTCGGCGCCGGCGAAGACCTCGACGGTGCGGCCGCCGGCCAGCGCGATGGCCTCGGGGTAGGTGGTCCAGTACGGGGCGGGCAGGAGGACCTCGTCGCCCGGGTCCACGATCGCGGCGAAGGCCTGGTAGACGGCCTGCTTGCCGCCGTTGGTCACGAGCACGCGGCCGGGCGACACCTCGTAGCCCGAGTCCCGCAGCGTCTTCGCGGCGATGGCCTCGCGCAGCACGGGCAGGCCCGCGGCCGGGGTGTACCGGTGGTTGACCGGGTCCTGGGCGGCCGCGACGGCCGCCGCGACGATGTAGTCCGGCGTCGGGAAGTCGGGCTCGCCGGCGCCGAAGCCGATGACGGGGCGGCCGGCGGCCTTGAGCGCCTTCGCCTTCGCGTCGACGGCGAGCGTGGCCGACTCGGCGATCGCCGAGAGCCGGGCGGAGACCCGCCGCCGGGCGGGTGCGGGGGAGGGGGTGTTCTCGGTCACGGGGTCATCGTGGCAGACGGGCGCGTCGGGCCGGCGGGACCGGACCTCTCGGAGACGGCGCCGCTGCGGTTCGACCTCGGCGGACGATGTGCGTACACTCGACCACCGGTGGTTGACGCCCGCCATGCTGACCTGTGCCCGCGCACGGTCGCCATGTCGGGGGGACCCCGTAGGGCAGTGGCGCAATTGGCAGCGCACCGGTCTCCAAAACCGGCGGTTGTGGGTTCGAGTCCCTCCTGCCCTGCGTGTGATCGGCGTCGTGCGCGCCGGGGCCGCAGGCCGGTCTCCGGCACGGCCGACCGCGCGACGCCGGACGGTCGCCGGGGGACCACCCTCCGGCACGACGAAGTGAGGACGGGGCCCGTGAGCGAGCAGGCGAGCGCGACGTCGTCGGGCGACGCGCGCCGTCCGCCGGCTCGCCCGGCGGAGCGGCGGGGCCTCTTCGGTCGCATCGCCCTGTTCGTCCGGCAGGTGGTCGCCGAGCTCAAGAAGGTCGTCCGGCCCACCCGGCAGGAGCTCTTCACCTACATCGGCGTCGTCCTCGTGTTCGTGCTCCTGGTGATGGCCTTCGTCGGGGTGCTCGACCTGGCGTTCGGGAAGCTGGTCCTCTGGGCCTTCGGCTGATCGCCGCCGACCCCCCCGGCGCCGCCGGGACCCGACCGCCGCCTCACCCCCTGAGAAAGAGAGATGGTCACGACGTGTCGCACGACCCCAGCGCCCTGACCGACGCCCCCGACGCCGACGTCGCCGAGGACGTCGAGGTCGACCCCGTCGAGGAGTTCCGCGGGCGCCTGCGGTCCATGCCCGGCGACTGGTACGTCATCCACTCCTACGCGGGCTACGAGAACCGCGTGAAGGCGAACCTCGAGAACCGGATCCAGAGCCTCAACATGGAGGAGTACATCTTCCAGGTCGAGGTGCCGATGGAAGAGGTCGTCGAGATCAAGAACGCGCAGCGCAAGGTCGTGCGGCGGGTTCGGATCCCGGGCTACGTCCTCGTCCGGATGGACCTGACGGACGAGTCGTGGGGCGCGGTGCGGCACACGCCCGGCGTCACCGGCTTCGTCGGCCACACGCACCAGCCGGTGCCGCTGACCCTCGACGAGGTGTTCTCGATGCTCGCGCCGACCCTCCAGGTGAAGGCGCCCGCGCAGAAGGCCGCGTCCGCCCGCCCGGTCGAGGTGGAGTTCGTCGTCGGCGAGTCGGTGACCGTCACCGACGGACCCTTCGACACGCTGCCCGCGACCATCTCCGAGATCCAGCCCGAGTCCCAGAAGCTCAAGGTGCTGGTCTCGATCTTCGGCCGGGAGACCCCGGTCGAGCTCTCGTTCAGCCAGGTCGCCAAGATCTGAGCCGGACCTGCGCTCGCCCAGGCGCAGGTCGTCGACCCACAAGGAACGCACGATGCCACCGAAGAAGAAGAAGATCACCGGCCTGATCAAGCTCCAGATCAAGGCCGGCGCCGCTACGCCCGCGCCCCCGATCGGCCCCGCGCTCGGCCAGCACGGCGTCAACATCATGGAGTTCTGCAAGGCGTACAACGCCGCCACGGAGTCCCAGCGCGGCAGCGTGGTGCCGGTGGAGATCACGGTCTACGAGGACCGGACCTTCACCTTCATCACCAAGACGCCGCCGGCCGCGGAGCTCATCAAGCAGGCCGCGGGCGTGCCCAAGGGCTCGCCCAAGCCGCACACCCAGAAGGTCGCGACCCTCACCCGGGCGCAGGTGCGCGAGATCGCCCAGCTCAAGCTGGTGGACCTCAACGCCAACGACCTCGACGCCGCCGAGAAGATCATCGCCGGCACCGCCTCGTCCATGGGGATCGTCGTCAGCGACTGACCCCGCTCGGGCGTCCCGCCCGAGCCAGTGGCAGGGCCCGTGGGGCCCGGACCACGACTGCGCCTGAAGGAGAGCAGACATGCCCACGCACAGCAAGAAGTACCGCCAGGCCCTCGAGAAGATCGACCGGACGCACCAGTACGCGCCGCTCGAGGCCGTGCGTCTCGCCAAGGAGACGTCCCCCACCACGTTCGACGCGACGGTCGAGGTGGCGTTCCGCCTCGGCGTCGACCCGCGCAAGGCGGACCAGATGGTCCGCGGCACGGTCAACCTGCCCCACGGCACCGGCAAGACGGCCCGGGTCATCGTCTTCGCCGTCGGTGAGCGCGCCGAGCAGGCGCTCGCGGCCGGGGCGGACGAGGTGGGCGGCGACGAGCTCATCGCGAAGGTGGCGGGCGGCTACACCGCCTTCGACGCCGCCGTCGCGACCCCCGACCTCATGGGCAAGGTCGGCCGGCTCGGCCGCGTGCTCGGCCCCCGCGGCCTCATGCCGAACCCCAAGACGGGCACGGTGACGATGGACGTCGCCAAGGCCGTGCAGGAGATCAAGGGCGGCAAGATCGAGTTCCGCGTCGACAAGCACGCGAACCTCCACTTCGTCATCGGCAAGACGTCGTTCACGGACGTCGCGCTCGTCGAGAACTACGCCGCCGCCCTCGAGGAGATCACGCGGCTCAAGCCGTCCGCGGCCAAGGGGCGCTACATCACCAAGGCGACCGTCTCGACGACCATGGGCCCCGGCATCCCGCTCGACGCCTCGAAGACGCGCAACCTCGCCTCCGAGGACGCGTCCTGACGCGCCGTCGCTGACGACACCGTGACGCGGGGTCGGCCGGGCGGTCTCGCCCCGGCCGGCCCCGCGTCCGCGTCCGGCCCCGATTTGGCGTCGGGCCGCGCCGCCCGTACTCTTCATCCTGCCCAAGACCGCCGGTCGCCCGCCCCCTGAGGCGGGGGCTAAGTCCGCTGACGCGGAGCCTGCGCAGGTGACGAGTTCGAGACGGCCCCGCCGTGGTCCCCCGAGCCCTGTGCCTGCGCACGGGGCTCGTGTCGTTCCCGGACCCGACCGGCGGCCCGTTCTCGGAAGGAGGGCCATGGCGAGGCCCGACAAGGCGGCTGCGGTCGCCGAGCTCACGGACCGGTTCCGCGAGTCGACCGCCGCCGTGCTCACCGAGTACCGCGGGCTCTCGGTCAAGCAGCTCGAGACCCTGCGCACGACGCTCCGCGGTACTGCCAGCTACTCCGTCGTGAAGAACACCCTCACGACGATCGCCGCCAAGGAGGCCGGCGTCGCCGGCCTCGACGACCAGCTCTCCGGCCCGACGGCGATCGCCTTCGTCTCCGGCGACCCGGTCGAGGCCGCCAAGGGTCTTCGCGACTTCGCGAAGGCCAACCCCGCGCTCGTCATCAAGGGCGGCGTCCTGTCCGGACGCGCGCTCTCGGCCGCGGAGGTCTCCAAGCTCGCGGACCTCGAGTCGCGCGAGGTGCTCCTGGCCAAGGCGGCCGGCGCGATGAAGGCCAAGCTGCACCAGGCGGCCTACGTCTTCAACGCCCCGGCGGCGAAGGCCGTCCGCACCATCGAGGCGCTGCGCGAGAAGCAGGCCGCCGAGGCCTGACGGCCGCGCCGGGTCCGCCCGGCCGGTCCCAGGCCCTGACCACCCACACCTCTGCAGCTCGCGGAGCGCAGACCACCAGGAAGGAACGCCAGCCATGGCGAAGCTCACCACCGACGAGCTCATCGACGCGTTCAAGGAGCTCACCCTCATCGAGCTCTCGGACTTCGTGAAGAAGTTCGAGGAGGTCTTCGAGGTCACCGCGGCCGCGCCGGTCGCCGTCGCCGCCGCCGGTGGCGCCCCGGCCGCCGCCGCGCCCGCCGAGGAGGAGGAGGAGAAGACGGAGTTCGACGTCGTCCTCGAGTCCTTCGGCGACAAGAAGATCCAGGTCATCAAGGAGGTCCGCGCGCTCACGGGCCTCGGCCTCAAGGAGGCCAAGGACCTCGTCGACGGCGCCCCCAAGCCCGTCCTCGAGAACGCCACCAAGGAGGCGGCGGACAAGGCCAAGGAGGTCCTCGAGGCCGCCGGCGCCACCGTCACCGTCAAGTGACCTCTCGGTCGGCGGGAGGCCTCGCGACCCCCTGACCGGCCCATCCCTGACTAGGCCCGCACCGCTCGTCGGTGCGGGCCTAGTCGGTCGCTGGACAGTGCTCGTCCACGCGGCTATGCTGTCGCGTTGCGCTGCCTCCTGCCCGCGCACCCCCGTGCACTCGACCGTGCACCTGCTGTGCGCGGCCCCCGGCGGCGTGCGTCCCATTCCCCAGGGAAGGACCCCTCTTGGCTGCCTCGCGCACCCCTGACGACCAGACCGCCCAGGCCATCGCCACCCGCACCGCCTCGCGAAGGGTCTCCTTCGCCAAGATCCACGAGCCCCTCCACGCCCCCGACCTGCTCGGCCTCCAGACGGAGAGCTTCGACTGGCTGCTCGGGAACGAGCGCTGGCAGGCGCGCGTCGAGGCGGCCGCCGAGACCGGTCGCCAGGACGTGCCGCAGACGTCCGGGCTCGAGGAGATCTTCGCCGAGATCTCGCCGATCGAGGACTTCGGCGGGTCGATGTCGCTGTCGTTCCGGGACCACCGCTTCGAGCCGCCGAAGTACACGTCGGAGGAGTGCAAGGAGAAGGACTTCACCTTCTCCGCGCCGCTGTTCGTGACCGCCGAGTTCGTCAACTACACGACCGGTGAGATCAAGTCGCAGACGGTCTTCATGGGCGAGTTCCCCCTCATGACCGAGCGCGGCACGTTCATCATCAACGGCACCGAGCGCGTGGTCGTCTCGCAGCTCGTCCGCTCGCCCGGCGTCTACTTCGAGCGCACGGCGGACAAGACCTCGGACAAGGACATCTTCACCGCCAAGGTGATCCCGTCGCGCGGCGCGTGGCTCGAGTTCGAGATCGACAAGCGCGACGCCGTCGGGGTGCGCATCGACCGCAAGCGCAAGCAGTCGGTGACGGTCTTCCTCAAGGCGCTCGGCATGTCCGAGGGCGAGATCCGGGAGGCGTTCGCCGCCTTCCCCGCGGTCCTCGAGACCCTCGAGAAGGACCACGTCGTCACGCAGGACGACGCCCTGCTCGACATCTACCGCAAGATCCGTCCGGGCGAGCCGCCGACGGTCGAGGCCGGTGCGAACCTCCTCGACAACTTCTACTTCAACGCGAAGCGGTACGACCTCGCCAAGGTGGGCCGCTACAAGCTGAACAAGAAGCTCGGCGTCGACGCCCCGCTGTCGGACTCGGTGCTGTCCCGCTCCGACGTCGTCCAGGCGATCAAGTACCTCTGCTCCCTGCACCTCGGCGAGGACGAGCTGGCCGGCAGCCGCGGCGGCGAGGCCGTGGCGGTCCGCGTCGAGACGGACGACATCGACCACTTCGGCAACCGTCGGATCCGGGCGGTCGGCGAGCTCATCCAGAACCAGGTCCGCACGGGCCTGTCCCGGATGGAGCGCGTCGTCCGCGAGCGGATGACCACGCAGGACGTCGAGGCGATCACCCCGCAGACCCTGATCAACATCCGCCCGGTGGTGGCGTCGATCAAGGAGTTCTTCGGGACGTCGCAGCTGTCCCAGTTCATGGACCAGAACAACCCGCTCGCCGGGCTGACGCACAAGCGGCGGCTCTCGGCGCTCGGCCCGGGTGGTCTGTCCCGGGACCGCGCCGGCATGGAGGTCCGTGACGTCCACCCGTCGCACTACGGCCGGATGTGCCCGATCGAGACGCCGGAAGGCCCGAACATCGGTCTCATCGGCTCGCTCGCGACGTACGCCCGGATCAACCCGTTCGGCTTCGTGGAGACGCCGTACCGGAAGGTCGTCGAGGGGCACGTCTCCGACGAGGTCGACTACCTCACGGCCGACGACGAGGACCGCCACGTCATCGCGCAGGCCAACGCGCCCCTGACGGAGACCGGCCGGTTCGCCGAGGAGCGGGTGCTCGTGCGCACCCGCGGCGGCGAGGTGGAGTACGTCGCGGCGAACGCCGTCGACTACATGGACGTCTCGGCGCGCCAGATGGTCTCCGTCGCGACGGCGATGATCCCCTTCCTCGAGCACGACGACGCCAACCGGGCCCTGATGGGCGCGAACATGCAGCGTCAGGCCGTCCCGCTGCTGCGCAGCGAGTCCCCGCTCGTGGGGACGGGGATGGAGCGGCGCGCTGCCGTCGACGCCGGCGACGTCATCGTCGCCTCCAAGCCGGGCGTCGTCACCGAGGTCTCGGCCGACTCGATCCACGTGGCCGCCGACGACGGCACGACGCAGGTCTACCGGGCCGCGAAGTTCCGCCGGTCGAACCAGGGCACCTCGTACAACCAGCGGGTGCTCGTCGAGGAGGGCGCTCGGGTCGAGAACGGCTCCGTCCTCGCCGACGGACCCGCCACGGACGAGGGCGAGCTCGCGCTCGGCAAGAACCTGCTGGTCGCCTTCATGTCGTGGGAGGGCCACAACTACGAGGACGCGATCATCCTGTCGCAGCGCCTCGTCGCCGAGGACGTGCTCTCCTCGATCCACATCGAGGAGCACGAGGTCGACGCGCGGGACACCAAGCTCGGCCCCGAGGAGATCACGCGGGACATCCCGAACGTCTCCGAGGAGGTCCTCGCCGACCTCGACGAGCGCGGGATCATCCGCATCGGTGCCGAGGTGACCGCCGGTGACATCCTCGTCGGCAAGGTGACACCCAAGGGCGAGACCGAGCTCACGCCGGAGGAGCGCCTGCTGCGCGCCATCTTCGGGGAGAAGGCCCGCGAGGTCCGCGACACGTCGCTCAAGGTGCCGCACGGCGAGTCCGGCACGGTGATCGCGGTCCGGGAGTTCAACCGCGAGGACGGCGACGAGCTCCCGCCCGGGGTGAACCAGCTCGTCCGGGTGTACATCGCCCAGCGCCGCAAGATCACCGACGGCGACAAGCTCGCCGGCCGGCACGGCAACAAGGGCGTCATCGCGAAGATCCTCCCGATCGAGGACATGCCGTTCCTCGCGGACGGCACCCCGGTGGACGTCATCCTCAACCCGCTCGGGGTCCCCGGCCGCATGAACGTCGGGCAGGTCCTCGAGACGCACCTGGGCTGGGTGGCCAAGCGGGGCTGGGACGCGCGCGACGCCGAGGGGGTCGCCCCGGCGTGGGCCGCGAACCTCCGGCCCGAGGCGCTCGTCGGAGAGCCGGGGACGCCGGTGGCGACGCCGGTCTTCGACGGTGTGCACGAGGAGGAGCTCGCGGGGCTGCTGGACTCGACCCTGCTCAGCCGCGACGGCGAGCGGCTCGTCGACTCGACGGGCAAGGCCCGGCTGTTCGACGGGCGTTCGGGCGAGCCGTTCCCGGAGCCGGTCGCCGTCGGCTACATGTACATCCTCAAGCTCCACCACCTCGTGGACGACAAGATCCACGCCCGCTCGACCGGCCCGTACTCGATGATCACCCAGCAGCCGCTCGGTGGTAAGGCGCAGTTCGGCGGCCAGCGGTTCGGCGAGATGGAGGTGTGGGCGCTGGAGGCGTACGGCGCCGCCTACGCCCTCCAGGAGCTCCTCACGATCAAGTCGGACGACGTCCCCGGGCGCGTCAAGGTGTACGAGGCGATCGTCAAGGGCGAGAACATCCCCGAGCCCGGCATCCCCGAGTCCTTCAAGGTGCTCATCAAGGAGATGCAGTCGCTCTGCCTGAACATCGAGGTGCTCTCGAGCGACGGGTCGTCGATCGAGATGCGCGACACCGACGAGGAGGTCTACCGCGCGGCCGAAGAGCTGGGGATCGACCTGTCCCGTCGTCCCGACGCCAGCAGCGTCGACGAGATCTGAGCCGGTGGCGGCGCGGCCCCTCGGGGTCGCGCCGCGCACCCGGCCCGACACACGTTCCACACGGTCTGCGGAACCGAAGGAAGTAGGAGTCAGTTGCTCGACGTCAATGTCTTCGACGAGCTGCGCATCGGTCTGGCGACGGCCGATGACATCCGTGCGTGGTCGCACGGCGAGGTCAAGAAGCCCGAGACCATCAACTACCGCACGCTCAAGCCGGAGAAGGACGGGCTCTTCTGCGAGAAGATCTTCGGTCCCACCCGGGACTGGGAGTGCTACTGCGGCAAGTACAAGCGCGTGCGCTTCAAGGGCATCATCTGCGAGCGCTGCGGCGTCGAGGTCACGCGCTCGAAGGTGCGCCGGGAGCGGATGGGCCACATCGAGCTCGCCGCCCCGGTCACCCACATCTGGTACTTCAAGGGCGTCCCGTCCCGGCTGGGCTACCTGCTCGACCTCGCGCCGAAGGACCTCGAGAAGGTCATCTACTTCGCGGCCTACATGATCACGTCGGTCGACGAGGAGGGCCGTCGGGAGGACCTCCCGAGCCTCCAGAACGAGATCGACCTGGAGAAGGCCGAGATCGCGAACCGCCGCGACCTGGACATCGAGCGCCGCGCGCAGCGGCTCGAGGCGGACCTCGCCGAGCTCGAGGCCGAGGGTGCGAAGTCCGACGTCCGCCGCAAGGTCCGCGACTCCGCGGAGCGGGAGATGGCCTCGGTGCGCAAGCGTGCCGAGACGGAGATCGAGCGGCTCGAGCAGGTCTGGGACCGGTTCAAGAACCTGAAGGTCGCGAACCTCGAGGGCGACGAGCTGCTGTACCGCCAGCTGCAGGAGCGGTACGGCAACTACTTCGAGGGCGCCATGGGCGCCGCGGCGATCCAGAAGCGGCTCGAGACCTTCGACCTGACCGCCGAGTCCGAGATCCTGCGCGAGGTGATCCGCACCGGCAAGGGCCAGCGCAAGACCCGGGCCCTGAAGCGCCTCAAGGTGGTCAACGCCTTCCTGACGACCACCAACTCGCCGCTGGGCATGGTGCTCGACTGCGTCCCGGTGATCCCGCCGGACCTGCGGCCGATGGTCCAGCTCGACGGCGGCCGGTTCGCCACGAGCGACCTCAACGACCTCTACCGGCGCGTGATCAACCGGAACAACCGGCTCAAGCGCCTCCTCGACCTCGGCGCCCCCGAGATCATCGTGAACAACGAGAAGCGCATGCTTCAGGAGGCCGTCGACGCGCTCTTCGACAACGGCCGCCGGGGCCGTCCGGTGACCGGCCCGGGCAACCGCCCGCTGAAGTCGATCTCCGACATGCTCAAGGGCAAGCAGGGCCGGTTCCGTCAGAACCTGCTCGGCAAGCGCGTCGACTACTCGGGCCGCTCGGTCATCGTCGTCGGCCCTCAGCTCAAGCTGCACCAGTGCGGCCTGCCGAAGCAGATGGCGCTCGAGCTGTTCAAGCCGTTCGTCATGAAGCGCCTCGTGGACCTCAACCACGCCCAGAACATCAAGTCCGCGAAGCGGATGGTCGAGCGGGCCCGGTCGGTCGTGTGGGACGTGCTCGAAGAGGTCATCACCGAGCACCCGGTGCTCCTCAACCGCGCGCCGACGCTCCACCGTCTGGGCATCCAGGCGTTCGAGCCGCAGCTCGTCGAGGGCAAGGCCATCCAGATCCACCCGCTCGTCTGCACGGCGTTCAACGCCGACTTCGACGGGGACCAGATGGCCGTGCACCTGCCGCTGAGCGCCGAGGCGCAGGCCGAGGCCCGCATCCTGATGCTCTCGAGCAACAACATCCTCAAGCCGTCGGACGGCCGCCCGGTGACCATGCCCACCCAGGACATGATCATCGGTCTCTTCCACCTGACGTCCGAGCGGACGGGCGTCCTGGGGGAGGGGCGTGCGTTCGCGTCCCTGGCCGAGGCGATCATGGCGTTCGACGCGGGGACCCTGGACCTGAACGCCGAGGTGACGCTCCGCTTCACCGACCTCGTCCCGCCGGCCTCGTGGGAGCCGGCCGAGGGCCGGGAGGACGGGGACCCGATCCTCCTGCGCACCACCCTCGGCCGGGCGATCTTCAACGAGCTCCTGCCCGTCGACTACCCGTACGTCAACTCGGTGGTCGACAAGAAGGCGCTCTCGGGGATCGTCAACGACCTGGCGGAGCGCTACCCGAAGGTCGCGGTCGCCGCGAGCCTCGACGCCCTCAAGGAGGCCGGCTTCCGCTGGGCGACGCGGTCCGGGCTGACGATCGCGATCTCCGACGTCGTCACGCCGGCGCGCAAGAGGGAGATCCTCGAGGGCTACGAGGGTCTCGCTGCGAAGGTCCAGCAGCAGTACGACCGCGGTCTGATCACCGACGAGGAGCGTCGCAACGAGCTCATCGACATCTGGACGCAGGCGACGAACGACGTCGACGACGCGATGCGGGAGAACTTCCCGGAGCGCAACCCGGTGTTCCGGATGGTCGGCTCGGGCGCCCGAGGCAACTGGATGCAGGTCCGGCAGATCGCGGGCATGCGTGGCCTGGTGGCCAACCCCAAGGGCGAGATCATCCCGCGGCCGATCAAGTCGAACTACCGCGAGGGCCTCTCGGTGGTCGAGTACTTCATCGCCACGCACGGCGCCCGCAAGGGCCTGGCGGACACGGCGCTGCGGACGGCCGACTCCGGGTACCTCACCCGGCGGCTCGTCGACGTCTCGCAGGACGTGATCATCCGCGAGGAGGACTGCGGCACGGAGCGCGGCCTCCTCCAGGTCATCGCCGACCCGACCGCCGACGGCGGGCTGCGCCGGTCCGACCGGGTGGAGACGAGCGTCTACGCCCGGACCCTGGCCTCGGACGTGCTCGGCGCCGACGGCGAGGTCCTCGCCGCTGCGGGGGCCGACGTCGGCGACGTGCTCATCGAGCGGCTCATCGGCGCCGGCGTGCAGCAGGTGAAGGTCCGTTCGGTGCTCACGTGCGAGTCGCGCGTCGGCACCTGCGCGCACTGCTACGGCCGCTCCCTGGCGACGGGCAAGCTCGTCGACATCGGCGAGGCCGTCGGCATCATCGCGGCGCAGTCCATCGGTGAGCCCGGCACGCAGCTGACGATGCGGACGTTCCACACCGGCGGTGTCGCCTCCGCGGAGGACATCACCCAGGGTCTGCCGCGTGTCCAGGAGCTCTTCGAGGCCCGCACCCCCAAGGGTGAGGCGCCGATCTCCGAGGTCACCGGCCGCGTGACCATCGACGAGGCGGAGCGGGTGCGCCGCATCGTCATCACGCCGGACGACGGCTCGGAAGAGGTCGCGTACCCGATCACCAAGCGCTCCCGCCTGCTCGTGTCCGACGGCGAGCACGTCACGGTCGGTCAGCAGCTGATCGCCGGCGCCGTCGACCCGAAGAAGGTGCTGCGGATCCTCGGGCCCCGCGCGGTGCAGAAGCACCTCGTGGCCGAGGTCCAGAGCGTCTACCGGTCGCAGGGCGTCGACATCCACGACAAGCACATCGAGGTCATCGTCCGGCAGATGCTGCGGCGGGTGACGGTGCTCGACTCGGGCGACTCCGGGCTGCTCCCGGGCGAGCTCGCGGAGCGCGGGCGGTTCGAGGACGAGAACCGTCGCGTCGTCGCGGAGGGCGGGCAGCCGGCCTCCGGTCGTCCGGAGCTCATGGGCATCACCAAGGCGTCGCTGGCCACCGACTCGTGGCTCTCGGCCGCCTCCTTCCAGGAGACGACCAAGGTCCTCACCGAGGCGGCGCTCAGCGGTCGCAGCGACTCGCTGCTCGGCCTGAAGGAGAACGTGATCCTCGGCAAGCTCATCCCCGCCGGGACGGGCCTGTCGCGGTACCGCAACGTCCGGGTGGAGCCGACCGCCGAGGCGCGGGCCGAGATCTACCCGACCTTCGGCTACGACGAGGTCGACTACTCGCAGTTCAGCGGCTCCGGCGACGCGATTCCGCTCGAGGACTACGACCTCGGCGGCGGGTACGGCGTCGACTACCGCTGACCGTCCCTGAGTCGACGAGGGCCCCGCAGCTCACGCTGCGGGGCCCTCGTCGTCTGGGAGCGGGGCGGCGCGCCTCAGGCGGCCGGACGATGGGGGACCGGCACAGCGCCGGCGTCGTCGGCCTCGTCGGGTCCCGGGCGGACCGGGATCCGTACGAAGCGCGACGTCACTGCGGCGATGACGGCGAAGATGAACGGCATGACGACCATGAGGAAGCGCGCCGCGGCGTCCGGCTGGTCGCCCGGCTGGTCGCGGTTCACATAGCCGAACAAGACCGTCATCCCGAAGAAGCCGAGGGACTTGGCCGAGGTGCTGAGGCGGTTGAAGAACCCGAAGGCGGCGATGACCATCGCCTCACGGTGCACTCCGGTGCGTGCCGCGTCCGCGTCGATGAAGCGGGCGACCACGACGTCGGTCGTCGCGATGACGCCGCTGTAGCCGAGGCCGATGAGGACCCCGGCGGCGACCGCCGTCATGAGCGACCCGGCGAAGTACATCGGCACGAAGGAGACCGCGAACACCGCGAGGGCCGTCCGCCAGACGACCAGGACGCCCCAGCGCCGGACGAGGGCCGCCCACATCGCCAAGAAGGCGATCGAGGTGAGGATGACCGTGCCGAGCAGGACGCTCACCTGACTCTCGGGCAGGCCGAGGGTGTACGTCATGAAGAACGACGCGCCGGCGAGCAGCAGGGCGATCGCGCTCGCGTACGCACCGTTCGTGATCGCGATGACCCAGAAGCTGGGGGTGCCGAGGATCGAGCGGATCGAGTCGGCGACACCGGGCTGTGGGGCCGCGAGGCGCTCGGGGTTCTCGCGCACCCCAGTAGCCATGACGAGGATCGCGACCAGGGCGATGACGGAGTACGCGACTGCGGTCAGGCCGTAGCCGAGCGTCGACTTGAGGATCGGCGTGAGGCTGATGGCGACCGCCAGCCCGAGGAGACCGAGTCCCTGCCTCAGCGCGTTGACGCGGGCACGCCGCTTCTCCTCGGGGAACAGCTCGGGCAGGAGCGACCCGTAGTTCGTGTTGACGAGGGAGTCGGTCGTCTCGACGAGGATCGCGGTGACCGCGAACCACACGAGGTAGCCGGTCGCGCTGAGGTCCCCGGGCGGTGAGAAGAACGCGACGAGGCTGAGGCAAAGCAGCGGGGCGCCCACGAAGAGCCACGGCCGGCGGCGGCCGAAACGCCCGCGTGTGCGGTCGGAGAGGTAGCCGTACACCGGGTTGTCGATCGCGTCGATGATCGAGTAGGCGACGAGCACCGACCCCACCTGGACCGCGGTGAGCACACCGAGGTCCTTGACGTAGAACGCCGCCATGTACGGGATGAACATGTTGATCGGGATCGAGGTCCCGAACATCCCGATCGCGTACCGCCAGGCCTTGGTCTCCCGCATCCGCCGTCCCCTCGTCGCGGTGCCGTGTCTCGCCCGGGAGTCTAGGGACCGGCGGGCTGCGACGGGGCCTCGCCGCTTGCGGCACGGACCGTCGTGCAGATGTTTGCGGTCTCCAGGCAACCCGGCGGATCGCTCGCCCGGGACGAGGGACCCGCCCGACGGCTTTGACGCTCTCTGGCGGGCGAGAGTATTCTCGCCGTCGGTGCCCGCGACGTCGGGCCCTCGCGCGCGCGCGACGCCCCCCGGGGTGACGCACGCAGGGTGGCCGCTCGGCCGCCGGGCGCCTCATCGTCCGCTCTCTGTCGAAGGGAGCAGCGTGTGCCCCGGCCGTCGGACACGCCCGAGTGCGGGGGTCGGTTCGCCCGTCGTGCGAACCGCAGTACCGCCATAGACGACGCAGATCGAGATGGAGACGTAGTGCCCACGATCCAGCAGCTGGTCCGCAAGGGCCGCAGCGCCAAGGCCGGCAAGACCAAGACGCCGGCCCTCAAGGGCAGCCCGCAGCGACGCGGTGTGTGCACGCGCGTGTACACGACGACGCCCAAGAAGCCGAACTCGGCGCTGCGCAAGGTGGCGCGCGTGCGGCTCTCCAGCCAGGTCGAGGTCACCGCCTACATCCCGGGCGTCGGCCACAACCTCCAGGAGCACTCGATCGTGCTCGTGCGCGGCGGCCGGGTGAAGGACCTCCCGGGCGTGCGCTACAAGATCGTGCGCGGCGCCCTCGACACCCAGGGTGTCCGCGGCCGCCAGCAGGCGCGCAGCCGCTACGGCGCGAAGAAGGAGAAGAAGTAATGCCTCGCAAGGGCCCGGCCCCGAAGCGGCCGCTCGTCGTCGACCCGGTCTACGGGTCCCCGCTCGTCACCCAGCTGGTGAACCGCGTCCTGCTCGACGGCAAGAAGTCGGTCGCGCAGCGGATCGTCTACGGCGCCCTCGAGGGCGTCCGGGACAAGTCCGGCGCCGACCCGACGACCGTCCTCAAGCGCGCCATGGACAACGTCCGTCCCGCGCTCGAGGTCCGGTCGCGTCGCGTCGGCGGCGCCACCTACCAGGTGCCGGTCGAGGTGCGGCAGAGCCGCTCCACCACCCTGGCGCTGCGCTGGCTCGTCGACTACTCCCGCGCCCGCCGCGAGAAGACGATGACCGAGCGCCTCATGAACGAGATCCTCGACGCCTCCAACGGGCTCGGCGCCGCCGTCAAGCGCCGCGAGGACACCCACAAGATGGCCGAGTCCAACAAGGCCTTCGCGCACTACCGCTGGTAGAGCGTCCTCCGCCGCCCGCGCGACGAAAAGAGACTGACCCGTGGCACTCGACGTGCTGACCGACCTGGCCAAGGTCCGCAACATCGGCATCATGGCCCACATCGACGCCGGCAAGACCACCACCACCGAGCGCGTCCTGTACTACACCGGGATCAACTACAAGATCGGTGAGGTCCACGAGGGCTCCGCCACGATGGACTGGATGGAGCAGGAGCAGGAGCGCGGCATCACGATCACGTCCGCCGCCACCACCTGCTACTGGAAGGACCACCAGGTCAACATCATCGACACCCCGGGCCACGTCGACTTCACGGTCGAGGTGGAGCGTTCCCTGCGGGTGCTCGACGGTGCGGTCGCCGTCTTCGACGGCAAGGAGGGCGTCGAGCCCCAGTCCGAGACGGTGTGGCGGCAGGCCGACAAGTACAACGTCCCCCGGATCTGCTTCGTCAACAAGATGGACAAGCTCGGGGCCGACTTCTACTTCACGGTCAAGACGATCGTCGACCGCCTGAAGGCCAAGCCCCTGGTCGTCCAGCTGCCGATCGGCGCGGAGAGCGACTTCATCGGCGTCGTCGACGTCATCGAGCAGCGTGCCCTCGTGTGGCGCGGCGAGACCGCGCTCGGCGAGGAGTTCGCCGTCGAGCCGATCCCGGCCGACCTGGTCGAGGCGACGGAGACGTACCGGAACGAGCTCGTCGAGGCCGTCGCCGAGACGGACGAGGAGCTGCTCGAGAAGTACCTCGGCGGCGAGGAGCTCACGGTCGCCGAGATCAAGGCGGGCATCCGCAAGCTGACGATCGAGGGCGAGGCCTACCCCGTCCTGTGCGGCTCGGCGTTCAAGAACAAGGGCGTGCAGCCCATGCTCGACGCGGTGATCGACTACCTGCCCTCGCCGATGGACGTCCCGGCCGTCGTCGGGCACTTCCCGGGCCACGAGGCGCGGCACGTGACCCGCGAGGCGACCTCCGCGGAGCCGTTCTCGGCGCTCGCGTTCAAGGTGGCCGTGCACCCGTTCTTCGGCAAGCTGACGTACGTCCGGGTGTACTCCGGCAAGGTCTCGCAGGGCTCCCAGGTCCTCAACTCGACCAAGGGCAAGAAGGAGCGCGTCGGAAAGCTCTTCCAGATGCACTCCAACAAGGAGAACCCGGTCCCCGAGGCGACCGCCGGCCACATCTACGCGTTCATCGGCCTCAAGGACGTCACCACCGGCGACACGCTCTGCGACATCGCCGACCCGGTGGTTCTGGAGTCGATGACGTTCCCGGAGCCGGTCATCAAGGTCGCCATCGAGCCCAAGACGAAGGGCGACCAGGAGAAGCTCGGCGTCGCGATCCAGAAGCTCGCCGAGGAGGACCCGACGTTCCAGGTCAACCTCGACAAGGACACCGGCCAGACGATCATCGCCGGCATGGGCGAGCTGCACCTCGACATCCTCGTCGACCGCATGCGGCGCGAGTTCAAGGTCGAGGCCAACGTGGGCAAGCCGCAGGTCGCCTACCGCGAGACCATCCGCCGCAAGGTCGACAAGGTCGAGTACGTCCACAAGAAGCAGACGGGCGGCTCCGGCCAGTACGCCAAGGTCCTCATGTCCTTCGAGCCCCTGGTCACGGGCGAGGGCGAGCTCTACGAGTTCTCCAACGAGGTGACCGGCGGGCGCGTGCCGCGCGAGTACATCCCGGCCGTCGACCACGGTGTCCAGGACGCCATGCAGGTCGGCATCCTCGCCGGGTACCCGCTCGTCGGCGTGCGGGCGGTCCTGCTCGACGGCGGCTACCACGAGGTCGACTCCTCGGAGATGGCGTTCAAGATCGCCGGCTCGATGGCCCTCAAGGAGGGCGCGAGGCGCGCCGACCCGGCCCTGCTCGAGCCGATCATGGATGTCGAGGTCCGCACGCCCGACGAGTACATGGGCGACGTCATCGGCGACCTGAACTCGCGCCGCGGCCAGATCCAGGCGATGGAGCAGGCGACCGGCGTGCGGGTGGTCCGCGCGCTCGTGCCGCTCTCGGAGATGTTCGGCTACGTGGGCGACCTGCGCTCCAAGACGCAGGGCCGCGCCGTGTACTCGATGCAGTTCGACAGCTACGCAGAGGTTCCTCGGAACGTGGCCGAGGAGATCATCAAGAAGACCCGGGGCGAGTAGTCCCGTCGGGTCGAGGAGACCCAGCACCAACAAACCGACCCGTAGACCGTCGGCCTTGCACGACCCACCTCGGTGGGCACCGACACCGCCGGCACAACTACCCGAGTCCCAGGAGGATTCAGTGGCGAAGGCCAAGTTCGAGCGGACCAAGCCGCACGTCAACATCGGCACGATCGGTCACGTCGACCACGGCAAGACCACGCTGACGGCAGCCATCACCAAGGTGCTGCACGAGAAGCACCCGGACCTGAACCCGTTCACGCCGTTCGACGAGATCGACAAGGCGCCCGAAGAGCGTCAGCGCGGCATCACGATCAACATCGCGCACGTCGAGTACCAGACGGACAAGCGGCACTACGCGCACGTGGACGCCCCGGGTCACGCCGACTACATCAAGAACATGATCACCGGTGCCGCTCAGATGGACGGCGCGATCCTCGTGGTCGCCGCCACCGACGGCCCGATGGCGCAGACCCGCGAGCACGTCCTGCTCGCCCGCCAGGTCGGCGTCCCCTACCTCCTGGTGGCGCTCAACAAGTCCGACGCCGTCGACGACGAGGAGATCCTCGAGCTCGTCGAGGTCGAGGTCCGCGAGCTGCTCTCGGCTCAGGGCTTCCCCGGCGACGACGTCCCGGTCGTGCGCGTCTCCGCGCTCAAGGCCCTCGAGGGCGACGCCGAGTGGTCGAAGGCCATCGAGGAGCTCCTCGACGCCGTCGACGAGAACGTGCCCGAGCCGGTGCGCGACGTCGACAAGCCGTTCCTCATGCCGATCGAGGACGTCTTCACCATCACGGGCCGCGGCACGGTCGTCACCGGCCGCGTCGAGCGCGGCGTGCTCAAGGTGAACGAGGAGGTCGAGATCGTCGGCATCAAGCCGAAGGCGATCAAGACCACGGTCACCGGCGTCGAGATGTTCCGCAAGCTGCTCGACGAGGCCCGCGCGGGCGAGAACGTCGGTCTGCTCATCCGCGGCATCAAGCGCGAGGAGGTCGAGCGCGGCCAGGTCGTCGTGAAGCCGGGCTCGATCACCCCGCACACCGAGTTCGAGGCGCAGGTCTACATCCTGGGCAAGGACGAGGGCGGCCGTCACAACCCGTTCTACTCGAACTACCGTCCGCAGTTCTACTTCCGCACCACGGACGTCACCGGCGTCATCACGCTGCCCGAGGGCACGGAGATGGTCATGCCCGGCGACAACACCGAGATGACGGTCCAGCTGATCCAGCCCATCGCCATGGAGGAGGGCCTCGGCTTCGCCATCCGCGAGGGTGGCCGCACCGTCGGCTCGGGCCGGGTCACGAAGATCCTGAAGTGACCGGACGCGGGGCCCGGGTCGCCTGAACCAGGCACCCGGGCCCCGCGCCTGTGCGCCGGCCGGACCACCGATTGGTGCTCCGGCAGGTGATCTGGCACACTACCCAGGTTGCCCGGAGCGCTCCTGCGCGCCGGTGCGGCCACACGAACGGACCGGCCCTCCGGGCCTGGTCCACACCAGATCCCACGACTCGCAGCGCGTCCGCGCGCCGCGGCGAGGTGTGACGCGAGAGCGACACGCCCGAGTGCGGGGGTCGGTCCGAAGCGGTTGTACAGAGAGAGAGTCAGACGACGCCATGGCGGGACAGAAGATCCGCATCCGGCTCAAGTCCTACGACCACGAGGTCATCGACAGCTCGGCGCGCAAGATCGTCGACACGGTGACCCGCGCCGGCGCGACGGTCGTGGGCCCGGTGCCGCTGCCGACGGAGAAGAACGTCTTCTGCGTCATCCGGTCGCCCCACAAGTACAAGGACAGCCGCGAGCACTTCGAGATGCGCACGCACAAGCGGCTCATCGACATCATCGACCCGACGCCGAAGGCCGTGGACTCGCTCATGCGGCTCGACCTCCCGGCCGACGTCAACATCGAGATCAAGCTCTGAGGAGCCCCGCGATGACCACCACCACCCAGCAGGCCTCGGCCGGCGCCGCCGTGACGGCGCTGCTCGGCACGAAGCTCGGCATGACTCAGGTCTGGGACGCCGCCGGGCGCGTCGTCCCCGTGACCGTCGTGCAGGTGGGCACCAACGTCGTCACGCAGGTGCGCACCACGGAGACCGACGGCTACGACGCCGTCCAGCTGGCCTTCGGCCAGATCGACCCTCGCAAGGTCACCCAGCCCCTCAAGGGCCATTTCGCGAAGGCCGGGGTGACGCCGCGGCGCCACCTCGCCGAGATCCGCACCGCGGACGCCGGCACCTTCAGCCTCGGCCAGGAGCTGGGCGCCGACGTCTTCGAGGCGGGGGCCCGTGTCGACGTCGTCGGCACGACCAAGGGCAAGGGCACCGCCGGTGTCATGAAGCGCCACGGCTTCTCGGGCGTCGGCGCCTCGCACGGCTCCCACCGCAACCACCGCAAGCCGGGCTCCATCGGCGCGGCCTCGACGCCGTCGCGGGTCTTCAAGGGCCTGCGCATGGCCGGTCGTCTCGGCAACGTCCGCCAGACGACCCAGAACCTGACGATCCAGGCGATCGACGCCGAGAAGGGCCTCCTCCTCGTCGCGGGCGCCGTGCCGGGACCGAAGGGCGGCGTCGTCGTCGTCCGCTCGGCCGTGAAGGGCGCGTGAGCTGACCATGGCTGACACCCGAGTCGGCGGCGAGGGCCGCACGGGCGCGAAGGCCGGCACGGCCGACCTGCCCGCGGAGGTCTTCGACGTCCAGACGAACGTCCCGCTCATCCACCAGGTGGTCGTGGCGCAGCTCGCCGCGGCCCGCCAGGGTACGCACGCCACGAAGACCCGTGGAGAGGTGCGCGGCGGCGGCAAGAAGCCGTACAAGCAGAAGGGCACCGGCCGGGCCCGTCAGGGGTCGACCCGCGCACCGCAGTTCGCCGGTGGTGGCACCGTCCACGGCCCGCAGCCGCGGTCCTACGTCCAGCGCACCCCGAAGAAGATGAAGGCGGCCGCCCTGCGCGGCGCTCTGTCCGACCGTGCTCGTGCCGGCCGCGTCCACGTGGTCGCTGAGCTCGTCGCGGGCGACGCCCCCTCGACGCGCGCGGCGGTCGCCGCGCTCGGCGCGGTGACGACGGCCCGTCGGATCCTGGTGGTCGTGCCGCGCGCCGACGAGGTCACGTGGAAGAGCTTGCGCAACGTCGCGAGCGTCCACCTCCTCACGCCGGACCAGCTCAACACGTACGACGTGCTCGTGAACGACGACGTCGTGTTCACGGCGCCGGCGCTCGAGGCGTTCCTCGCCCGGGCGGCGCAGGGCGCCGACGAGGCCAAGGAGGTCACCCAGTGAGCGTCTGGACGAAGGACCCGCGCGACGTGCTGATCGCGCCGGTCGTCTCCGAGAAGAGCTACGGCCTGCTCGACGAGGGCAAGTACACCTTCGTCGTGGACCCGCGCTCGAACAAGACGGAGATCAAGATCGCCGTCGAGCAGGTGTTCGGCGTCAAGGTCGCGTCCGTCAACACGGTGAACCGCAAGGGCAAGCAGCGGCGCACCCGCTACGGCATCGGCCGGCGCAAGGACACCAAGCGCGCGATCGTCACGCTGCGCGAGGGCACCATCGACATCTTCGGCGGCCCGGTCGGCTGACGCCGCCGCCCCCCGCCAGGCACGAGTTAGGACACAGTCCCATGGGTATCCGCAAGTACAAGCCGACGACGCCGGGCCGCCGCGGCTCCAGCGTCGCCGACTTCGTCGAGATCACTCGGTCCGAGCCGGAGAAGTCGCTGGTCCGCCCCCTGAGCAAGTCGGGCGGCCGGAACTCCACCGGTCGGGTGACGACGCGGCACAAGGGCGGCGGCCACAAGCGGGCGTACCGCGTCATCGACTTCCGCCGTCACGACAAGGACGGGGTGCCGGCGACGGTCGCGCACATCGAGTACGACCCCAACCGCACCGCGCGCATCGCGCTGCTGCACTACGCCGACGGCGAGAAGCGCTACATCCTGGCGCCGAACCGCCTCAAGCAGGGGGACCGGATCGAGAACGGCCCCGGCGCCGACATCAAGCCCGGCAACAACCTGCCGCTGCGCAACATCCCCGTCGGCACGGTGATCCACGCGATCGAGCTCAAGCCGGGCGGCGGCGCGAAGATCGCCCGGTCGGCGGGCGCCTCGGTGCAGCTCGTCGCCAAGGACGGGCCGTACGCGCAGCTTCGGATGCCGTCCGGCGAGATCCGGAACGTCGACCTGCGCTGCCGCGCGAGCGTCGGCGAGGTCGGCAACGCCGAGCAGTCGAACATCAACTGGGGCAAGGCCGGCCGCATGCGCTGGAAGGGCAAGCGCCCGACCGTCCGCGGCGTCGCCATGAACCCGGTCGACCACCCGCACGGCGGTGGTGAGGGCAAGACCTCCGGTGGTCGCCACCCGGTCAGCCCGTGGGGTCAGCCCGAGGGCCGGACCCGTCGTCCGAACAAGCCGAGCGACAAGCTCATCGTGCGCCGTCGCCGCACCGGCAAGAAGCGCTGAGAAGGAGGGGCGACGGCATGCCGCGCAGCCTGAAGAAGGGGCCGTTCGTCGACGACCACCTGCAGAAGAAGGTGGACGTCCAGAACGCCAAGGGAACGAAGAACGTCATCAAGACGTGGTCCCGCCGGTCGGTCATCACGCCCGACTTCCTGGGCCACACGTTCGCCGTGCACGACGGCCGCAAGCACGTCCCGGTCTTCGTCACCGAGTCGATGGTCGGCCACAAGCTGGGCGAGTTCGCCCCGACGCGGACGTTCCGCGGGCACGAGAAGGACGACCGGAAGGGTCGCCGCCGCTGACGGCGGTGACCTGATCACCCAGAGCTCGATCCGAGACGAAGGCAGGACATCGATGGAAGCGAAGGCGCAGGCGCGATACGTCCGCGTCACGCCGCAGAAGGCCCGCCGGGTGGTGGACCTCGTCCGCGGCAAGCAGGCCGACGAGGCGGTGACCCTCCTCCGGTTCGCGCCCCAGGCGGCCGCGGAGACGGTGCGGAAGGTCGTCGAGAGCGCGGTCGCCAACGCCCGCGTGAAGGCGGACCGTGACTCGGTCGCGTTCGACGAGCGCAGCCTCGTCGTGACCGAGGCCTACGTGGACGAGGGGCCGTCGCTGAAGCGGTTCCGCCCGCGGGCTCAGGGCCGCGCCGGGCGCATCCTCAAGCGCACGAGCCACATCACCGTGGTGGTCGCCGAGCGCGAGCCCTCCGCCGCGCACGCCGCGGCCCGCAGCACGAAGGGGAGGACCCGATAGTGGGTCAGAAGGTCAACCCGACCGGGTTCCGGCTGGGCATCACGACGGACCACCGCTCGCGGTGGTTCGCGGACAGCACCAAGGTCGGCCAGCGCTACCGCGACTACGTGCGCGAGGACGTCGCCATCCGCAAGCTGATGGTGAGCGGTCTCGAGCGCGCCGGCATCTCGAAGGTGGACATCGAGCGCACCCGCGACCGGGTCCGCGTCGACCTGCACACCGCGCGTCCCGGCATCGTCATCGGCCGCCGTGGCGCCGAGGCCGACCGGCTGCGCTCCGAGCTCGAGAAGCTCACGGGCAAGCAGGTCCAGCTGAACATCCTCGAGGTCAAGAACCCCGAGCTCGACGCGCAGCTGGTCGCCCAGGGCATCGCGGAGCAGCTCGCGAGCCGCGTCTCGTTCCGGCGCGCGATGCGCAAGGGCATGCAGTCCGCGCAGCGCGCCGGGGCGCGGGGCATCAGGGTCCAGTGCTCGGGCCGCCTCGGCGGCGCCGAGATGAGCCGCAGCGAGTTCTACCGCGAGGGTCGGGTGCCGCTGCACACGCTCCGCGCGAACATCGACTACGGGTTCTTCGAGGCCCGCACCACCTTCGGCCGGATCGGCGTGAAGGTCTGGATCTACAAGGGCGACATCACCGAGAAGGAGTTCGCCCGCGAGCAGGCGGCGGCGGCCCCCCGGGCCCCGCGCGGCCGCGGCGACCGCCCCTCGCGTCCTCGCCGCGACGCCGGCGAGGGTCAGTCGAGCGCCCCCGAGGCCACGGCGGAGCCGGTGGCGTCGGCGAGCACCGGAACGGAGGCCTGAGCCGTGCTCATCCCCCGGCGGACGAAGCACCGCAAGCAGCACCACCCCACGCGCGGCGGCGCGTCGAAGGGCGGCAACGAGATCACCTTCGGCGACTACGCGATCCAGGCGCTGGAGCCCGCGTACGTCACCAACCGGCAGATCGAGGCCGCGCGTATCGCCATGACCCGCCACATCAAGCGCGGTGGCAAGGTCTGGATCACGATCTACCCCGACCGGCCGCTCACCAAGAAGCCGGCCGAGACCCGCATGGGTTCCGGCAAGGGTTCGCCGGAGTGGTGGATCGCCAACGTCAAGCCCGGCCGAGTGATGTTCGAGCTCGCCGGTGTCCCCGAGCCGCTGGCGCGCGAGGCCATGCGCCGCGCGCAGCACAAGCTCCCGATGAAGACCCGCTTCCTGCGGCGCGAGGGTGGTGACGCGTGATGGCCATCGGTACGAAGGAGCTCGCGACGAACGAGCTCGACACGATGGACGACGAGCGGCTGGCCGCGGAGCTCCGCAAGGCGAAGGAGGAGCTCTTCAACCTCCGGTTCGCCTCCGCCACCGGCCAGCTCGAGAGCCACGGCCGGCTCAAGGCCGTGCGTCGCGACATCGCCCGGATCTACACGATCCTGCGCGAGCGCGAGCTCGGCATCCGCACCGCGCCCGGCGACGTGAAGTGAGCGAGACGATCATGAGCAGCACCAGCACGCCCGAGGCGACGTCCCGGCCCTACCGCAAGATCCGGCGCGGCTACGTCGTCAGCGACAAGATGGACAAGACCGTCGTGGTCGAGGTCGAGGACCGCGTGAAGCACGCGCTCTACGGCAAGGTCATCCGGCGGACCAGCAAGGTCAAGGCGCACGACGAGGCCAACGCGGCCGGCGTCGGCGACCTCGTCCTGATCATGGAGACCCGTCCGCTGTCCGCCCAGAAGCGGTGGCGGATCGTCGAGATCCTCGAGAAGGCCAAGTAGGCCGCACCCGTCGCCCGGGGCCCCGGCCCCGACGACCACGACCCCCATCCGTTCGGCCAGGCTCGCGCGGGCGAGAACCGGCAGACGACAGGAGCAGATGAATGATCCAGCAGGAGTCGCGACTGAAGGTCGCCGACAACACGGGTGCCAAGGAGATCCTGTGCATCCGTGTGCTCGGCGGCTCCGGTCGGCGCTATGCCGGCATCGGTGACGTCATCGTCGCCACCGTGAAGGACGCGATCCCGGGCGGGAACGTGAAGAAGGGCGACGTCGTCAAGGCCGTCGTCGTGCGCACGAAGAAGGAGCGCCGGCGCCCGGACGGCTCGTACATCCGCTTCGACGAGAACGCCGCCGTGATCCTGAAGAACGACGGCGAGCCGCGAGGCACCCGCATCTTCGGCCCGGTGGGCCGCGAGCTGCGCGACAAGAAGTTCATGCGGATCATCTCGCTGGCACCGGAGGTGCTGTAGCCATGGCCAAGATCAAGAAGGGCGACCTCGTGGTCGTCATCAGCGGCCGTGACCGCGGCAAGCAGGGTCGCGTGCTCGAGGTGCGCCCGGACGAGGACCGCGTCCTCGTCGAGGGCATCCAGCGCGTGAAGAAGCACACGAAGGTCGGGCAGAGCCAGCGCGGCTCGCGGACCGGCGGGGTCGAGACCGTCGAGGCGCCGATCCACGTGAGCAACGTGATGCTCGTCGACCCGGAGACCAAGAAGGGCACCCGGGTCGGCTACCGCACGGAGACGATCGAGCGCGACGGCCGCACCCGCACGGTGCGGGTCCGGGTGGCCAAGCGCTCCGGTGAGGACATCTGATGGCGAAGACCGCTACGGCGACCAAGGGCAAGGCCGGGGCTGCCAAGGGCAAGACCCCGCAGCGCAAGAACGCGGCCGCGAAGAGCATGCCGGCGCAGCCCAAGTCCACCGGCACGGGGCGGGCCGTCGCGCCGCTCCAGCCGGCTCCCGGGCGCGCGCGGGCCTCGAGCGAGACCCCGCCGCGGCTCAAGCTCCGGTACCGCGAGGAGATCGTCCCCGCGCTGCACACCGAGTTCGCGTACGCCAACATCAACCAGGTCCCCGGCCTTCAGAAGATCGTCGTGAACATGGGCGTCGGCGAGGCGGCGCGCGACTCGAAGCTCATCGAGGGCGCGATCCGCGACCTCGCCCTCATCACCGGGCAGAAGCCGCAGGTGACCAAGGCGCGCAAGTCGATCGCGCAGTTCAAGCTCCGCGAGGGCATGCCGATCGGCGCGCACGTGACGCTGCGCGGCGACCGGATGTGGGAGTTCCTGGACCGCCTGCTCTCGCTGGCGCTCCCGCGGATCCGCGACTTCCGCGGGCTCTCGCCGGTGCAGTTCGACGGGAACGGCAACTACACCTTCGGCCTCACGGAGCAGTCGATGTTCCACGAGATCGACCCGGACCGGATCGACCGTGTCCGCGGCATGGACATCACGGTCGTCACGTCGGCGACCACCGACGCCGAGGGACGGTCGCTCCTGCGCCGCCTGGGCTTCCCCTTCAAGGAGAACTGACGTGGCGAAGACCGCCCTGATCCAGAAGGCCGCTCGGACGCCCAAGTTCTCCGTGCGCGCCTACACCCGGTGCCAGCGGTGCGGCCGCCCGCGCTCGGTGTACAAGAAGTTCGGCCTGTGCCGCGTGTGCCTTCGCGAGATGGCGCTGCGCGGACAGCTCCCAGGTGTGACCAAGAGCAGCTGGTAACGACTACGTCGCAGGTCCGAGAGGGAAACCGCGACGAGGAAGGGCGAGTAGCCCGATGACCATGACAGATCCCATCGCAGACATGCTCACGCGTCTGCGGAACGCGAACTCCGCGTACCACGAGACGGTCGCCATGCCGTACTCGAAGCTCAAGGCCCACATCGCCGAGATCCTCACGGCGGAGGGCTACATCAGCGGCTGGACCGTCGAGGACGCCGAGGTGGGCAAGAAGCTCACGCTCACCCTCAAGTACGGCCCGAGCCGCGAGCGTTCGCTCGCGGGTGTCCGGCGCATCTCGAAGCCCGGCCTGCGCGTCTACGCCAAGTCGTCCAACCTGCCCCGTGTGCTCGGTGGCCTCGGCGTCGCGATCATCTCGACGTCGTCGGGCCTGCTCACGGACCGGCAGGCGGCCAAGAAGGGCGTGGGTGGGGAAGTCCTCGCCTACGTCTGGTAGCCCGGCGGACACGGAAGGAGAAGAGCCATGTCCCGCATCGGCAAGGTCCCGGTCCCGGTCCCGGCCGGCGTCACGGTCACGATCGACAGCGACGTCGTCACGGTGAAGGGCCCCAAGGGCACCCTCACGCACACGATCCCGAGCCCCATCGAGGTCGCCCAGGAGAACGGCACGCTCGTCGTGACCCGGCCCGACGACGAGCGTCTGTCGCGCTCTCTGCACGGCCTCACCCGGACGCTCCTGTCGAACCTGGTGGTGGGCGTCACGGACGGCTACCAGAAGAAGCTCGAGATCGTCGGCACCGGTTACCGCGTGGTCGCGAAGGGTTCGAACCTCGAGTTCGCGCTCGGCTTCTCGCACCCCGTGGTCGTCGAGCCGCCGTCCGGCATCACGTTCACCGTCGAGGCGCCGACCAGGTTCACGGTGTCCGGCATCGACAAGCAGCAGGTCGGCGAGGTCGCCGCGAACATCCGCAAGCTGCGCAAGCCCGAGCCCTACAAGGGCAAGGGCGTCCGGTACGCGGGCGAGCAGGTCCGCCGCAAGGTCGGAAAGGCTGGTAAGTAGCCATGTCGGGTCTGTCCATCCTCGGCTCCGGCAAGGCGGTCGCGCGCAAGCGCCGTCACGTCCGGGTCCGCAAGCGGGTCAGCGGCACGGCCTCGCGCCCGCGGCTCGTCGTCACGCGCTCGTCGCGCCACATGGTCGCCCAGCTCGTGGACGACCAGGCCGGCCGCACGCTGGCCTCGGCCTCCACCCTCGAGGCGGACCTCCGCGCCGCCGAGGGCGCCAAGGTCGACAAGGCGCGACGCGTGGGCGAGCTCATCGCCGAGCGCGCGCAGGCCGCCGGCATCACCGCCGTGGTCTTCGACCGCGCTGGGAACAAGTACCACGGCCGGGTGGCCGCGGTGGCCGACGGTGCGCGCGAGGGCGGTCTGGCCCTGTGACCGGCACCCCATCCTCCGCACGAGAGCAAAGGAACGTCTGATGGCTGCACCGCAGCGCAGCAGGAGCGGCTCGGGCGCCCCGGGGGGCGCCGGCGGGGCCGGTGGCTCCGGGTCCTCGGATCGCCGCGAGCGGCGCGACTCCCGCCGGGGGGCCGAGACCGAGAAGAGCGCGTACATCGAGCGCGTCGTCACCATCAACCGGGTCGCCAAGGTCGTCAAGGGCGGCCGGCGGTTCTCCTTCACGGCGCTCGTCGTGGTCGGCGACGGTGACGGCACCGTCGGCGTCGGCTACGGCAAGGCCAAGGAGGTGCCCGCCGCGATCGCGAAGGGTGTCGAGGAGGCCAAGAAGAACTTCTTCAAGGTCCCGCGCATCCAGAGCACCATCCCGCACGTCGTGCAGGGCGAGGCCGCTGCCGGCGTCGTGTTCCTGCGGCCGGCGTCGCCGGGTACCGGCGTCATCGCCGGCGGTCCGGTGCGCGCCGTCCTCGACTGCGCCGGGATCCACGACGTCCTGAGCAAGTCGCTCGGCTCGTCCAACGCGATCAACATCGTCCACGCGACGGTGGCCGCGCTGAAGTCGCTCGAGCAGCCGGAGGCCGTCGCGGCGCGCCGGGGCCTTCCGCTCGAGGACGTGGCCCCCGCCCCGCTGCTGCGGGCCCGGGCGGCCGGCCAGAAGGCGGCGGCCACGGCTGCCGCAGCGGGGACCGGTGCGTGATGGCGCAGCTCAAGGTCACCCAGACCAAGTCCGTCATCGGCGGCAAGCAGAACCAGCGGGACACGCTGCGGAGCCTCGGGCTCAAGCGGATCGGCGACTCGGTCGTCCGGCCCGACGAGCCCGTGACCCGCGGCATGGTGGCGACGGTCGCGCACCTCGTCACCGTCGAGGAGGTCGACTGACATGGGGAAGTCCACGGCGAGCAGCGGCTCCGGCGGCGTGCTGAAGGTCCACCACCTGCGCCCGGCGCCCGGGGCCAACACCCCGAAGACGCGCGTCGGCCGCGGTGAGGGCTCGAAGGGCAAGACCGCCGGCCGCGGCACCAAGGGCACCAAGGCCCGGTACCAGGTCCCCGCGGCGTTCGAGGGCGGTCAGATGCCGCTCCACATGCGCCTGCCCAAGCTGCGCGGGTTCAAGAACCCGTTCCGCACGACCTACCAGGTGGTCAACCTCGACCGCCTCGCCGAGCTCTACCCGGCCGGCGGCGTCGTGACCGCGGAGGACCTCGCGGCCAAGGGCGCGGTCCGCTCCGGCCAGCCGGTCAAGGTCCTCGGCGGCGGCGAGATCGCCGTCAGGCTCGAGGTCTCGGTCCAGGCGTTCTCGGCGTCCGCGAAGGAGAAGATCGTCGCGGCAGGCGGGACGGTCACGGAGGTCTGACCGACCTCGACCACGTACGTCGTGCGGGCGGTCCGGGCGCAACCCGGGCCGCCCGCACGTGCGATCGGGCCCTGAGCGGCTAATGTCGTGCGGGGCCGCACGGCCCGTCGCGCACCGGCCGTGCGTGCACAGCGATCAGGAGGCAGCGTGCTCAGCGCATTCGCCCGGGCGTTCCGGACGCCCGACCTGCGGCGCAAGCTGTTGTTCACGATGGGGATCATGGCCCTGTTCCGGCTGGGCTCCTTCATCCCGACGCCGGGCGTGGACTTCGCGAACGTCCAGACCTGTGTGGCCGCCACGGGCGGCAGCTCGGACCTGCTCGGTCTGGTGAACCTCTTCAGCGGCGGCGCGCTCCTGCAGCTGTCCGTCTTCGCGCTGGGGATCATGCCGTACATCACGGCGAGCATCATCATCCAGCTGCTGCGCGTGGTGATCCCTCGGTTCGAAGCCCTCCACAAGGAGGGGCAGTCCGGGACGGCGAAGCTCACGCAGTACACGCGCTACCTGACGATCGCGCTCGCGGTGCTCCAGTCGACGACGATCATCACCGTCGCGCGCTCGGGTCAGCTCTTCCCCGGCTGCTCGGTGCCGATCATCCCGAACGACGGCGCGATGACCATCGTCCTCATGGTCATCACCATGACGGCAGGCACCGGCCTGATCATGTGGATGGCCGAACTGATCACGGAGCGCGGCGTCGGCAACGGCATGTCGCTCCTGATCTTCACCTCGATCATGGCGAGCTTCCCCGCCGCGCTGTGGGGCATCGCCGGCGGCAACGACGGCTTCGCGAAGTTCACGGCTGTGATCGGCGTGATCGTGCTCGTCGTGGGCCTCGTGGTGTTCGTCGAGCAGTCGCAACGGCGGATCCCGGTGCAGTACGCCAAGCGGATGGTCGGGCGAAGGATGTACGGGGGCTCGAGCACCTACATCCCGATCAAGATCAACATGGCGGGTGTCATCCCCGTGATCTTCGCGTCGTCGATCCTGGCGCTTCCGGTGCTGATCGCCCAGTTCGCGGACCAGACCTCCGGCTGGGTGATCTGGCTGCAGAACAACATCGTGGACCCGACGGCGCCGCTCCACCTCCTGCTCTACGTGCTCCTGATCATCTTCTTCGCGTTCTTCTACACCTCGATCACGTTCAACCCGGACGAGGTGGCCGACAACATGAAGCGCTACGGCGGATTCATCCCCGGGATCCGGGCAGGACGCCCCACGTCGGAGTACCTGCGCTACGTCATCACGCGCATCACGTCGGCGGGTGCGATCTACCTGGCCCTCGTCGCGCTCGTCCCGACGATCACGCTCGTCCTCCTCGACATCGGCACGGCGATCCCCTTCGGCGGGACGTCGATCCTCATCGCCGTCGGCGTCGGCCTGGAGACCGTCAAGCAGATCGACGCCCAGCTCCAGCAGCGCCACTACGAGGGGTTCCTGCGATGAGCGCCCACCTCGTGCTCCTCGGCCCTCCGGGGGCCGGCAAAGGGACGCAGGCGGCCAGGCTGGCCGAGAGGCTCGGCGTGCCGGCGATCTCGACCGGTGACATCTTCCGGGCGAACGTGTCGGCGGGTACCGACCTCGGGCAGCTCGCCCAGCGCTACATGTCGGCGGGGGAGTACGTGCCGGACTCGGTGACCAACGCGATGGTGCGCGAGCGTGTCTCGCGCCCCGACGCCCAGGAGGGCTTCATCCTCGACGGCTACCCGAGGACCGTGGAGCAGGTCGGGGCGCTCGACGAGATGCTGGCGGAGCAGGGCCGGGGGCTCGACGCCGTCGTCGAGCTCGTCGCCGCCGAGCACGAGGTGGTGGCCCGCATGCTCCACCGCGCGACCGTCGCCGGTCGCGCCGACGACACGGAGGACGTGATCCGCCGTCGGCTCGAGGTCTACGCC